>NZ_JBFTNY010000009.1:0-216667 GCF_056397705.1 Variovorax sp. 05L425
CCGAAGCGCGCAGCCTCAGGCGGATCAGGGCCGCGTGTGTCTGAGCGAAGCGAGTTTCACGCGGACCCCGCCTGAGGCGAGCACTGCAGGGAAGCCCGAAGGGCCGGCGCAGCGGGGTCGCACAGCCCGCACCGCATACCGGGCGGACCTTCCAAGAGACTTGAGCTATCCAACGCCTTGAGCCACGAGCCGCCCCAGCGCCGCCACCTCCACCACGCCTTCGCGTGCCGCGGCGGCGAAGGTGTTGTAGTCGTGATGGGTCTGTTCCGCGTAGGCGCCGGCGAAGCACACCATCGCGTCGTCGAACACGTCCGACTTGCCGAGATAGCCGCCGATCATCGCCGCGTCACCCGACTTGGCGTGCGCCAACGCCAGCGCCCAGCCGCAGATGCCGCAGTACTCGGCAAAGACCGCCGGACTGGTCGCGCCAGGTTCCAACTCGATGCTGCCCTTCATGTCGCGCAACTGGCGCACATAGAAGTCGATGCCGTCGAGCCGGCCCCAGCCGAGGAAGATGTCGGGCGAGCCCTGGATCAGGCGCTGCCCGATCACCACGCGGCGCCCCTGGTTCGAAGGCAGGCCGACGTCGGGGTTCGGAGGCAGGTAAGGCGAGAGCACGGAGGCCTGGGCCTCCTTCATCTGCAGGAACAGCGGATCGTCCTTGTCGCGGCCCTGCAGCAGCAGCACCCAGCAGCGCGTGCCGACGCTGCCGACACCCACCACTTTCTGCGCCGCATCCATGACCCGGTAGCGCGACAACAGCAAGCGCCGCTCGGGCGCCAGCGAATCGACATAGGCGGCCAGGAAGTGACCCAGGGCGTCCCGCACCGGTCTTCCCATCGAGGTATGGGTCGCGCGCACGATGAAGGGGTGCTGCTCGATGATGTGATGCCGGTCGTCGATCAGATCGGTCATCTTGTCGAGCACCTGCAGGTGGGTTCGCTTGCGCGCCTTGTCGAGCGCGGCCGCCGCGCCGGGTTGCAGCCAGGGTGGCAGTGCATCGAGCAGGCGGGCGCTGTCGATGGTGTCGTACCACACGTCGAGCAGTCCCATGCCTGCGTAGCGCCGTATGCGCTGCCGGTAGCTCTCCACGCCCGCACGTGCCGCCGCCTCGCACGCAGCCGTATCGCCGCCCAGATACTGGGTGGCCACGAACGCGCTGGCGGCCAGTCGCTTGACATCCCATTCCCAGGGACCGGGCTGTGTCTCGTCGAAATCGTTGATGGCGAAGACCAGTTGTCGCTCGGCCGATGCGAAGACGCCGAAGTTCGCAACGTGCATGTCGCCACAGGTCTGCACTTGAAGCCCGGTGGTCACGCTCGGCGCCAGATCCGCCGCCATCACCGCCGCGGAACCGCGCAGGAAGGCGAAAGGCGACTGCATCATGCGCATGTGGCGCACCGGCACCAGTTCGGGGATGCGCGTCAGGGCCTGGGCGCCAAGGATTGCGACGGGATCGACATTCGAGGGACGCTGGAACTCACCGTGACTCGCCCGGGGAATGCGCTCGCGCAACGACTTGCCGGCGGCCATGCGCTGCTCGACGCTCGGCCTCTTCGTGGTGAACGCATCCGACAGCTCCTGCGCCCTTGCCTCATGGTCGCTGTCGGGCTCGCTCCGGTGGTTCCGCGCCATGCCTCGCTCCGTCTTCTTGTTTCGTGTGCATCATTCTGAATCCAATTCGAGAGCCGATGTGGGTTCAGTGGGGCTCAGTGCGGGATCTGCTGGCGCCATTCGCGCGGCGAGCAGCCGAAGCGCTCGCGGAAGGCGCGGCTGAAGTGCGCTGCGTCGCTGAAGCCCCGGCCATAGGCAATATCACCCACCGTGCGGCCCGCAAGACGCGGATCGAGCAAGTCGCGGCTGCAGGCTTCGAGCCGGCGTTCCCAGATGTACTGCGATGGCGTCAACGGCTCGCTCTTGAACACGCGGTGGATCTGGCTGACCGACATGCCGAGTTCCTCCGCCAGCGCGCCCACCGACAGGGCAGGATCGTCCAGCCGCGCGTCGATGCGCCGCTTGATGCGCGCGAGATGGAATGCCGTCAGGTTGCTCAGGGCCGGCGAGCGCGCCGCCGGCAGCGTCTGCAGGCCCGCGACGAGGATGTTGAGGACCCCGTTCGCCACGGCGAGCGCCGATGCGGGCTGCAGCGTGTCGATGTCTTCGCGCAGCGTCCGGATCATCCCGAGCAGCAGATGGCCGGCACCCTCGCGGCCCGACACGGTCGTGGCGGTCAGCGCTTCCGTCTCGCGCAGTTCGCTGCGGAGCCGCTCGCCCGGCAGCTTGAGCACGATCTGCTCGAAGGCGTCGTCGAACAGCAGCTGATAGGGCCGCGTGCTGTCGTACAGCGCGAAATCCCCCACCGACAGCACGGCGTCCCGCCCGTCCTGCCGAACCACACCGCGGCCGCGCGCCTGGATGCTGACCAGGAAGTAGTCGTCGGAAGACCGCGCAATGTGGCCGGGCGTGCGCATGACTTTCTGCGGCCCGGAGGTCACCACCGACACGTCGAGACTCGGCAGGGTGTGCTGCCGGATGCTGCCTTCGAAATCGCCCCGGCCACCCGGGCCCGGGACCGGATCGCAGCCGAGCTGGACGTAGACATTGCAGATCATGTCCGTCCAGTACGCGAGACGCTGGTCGTGGGGAACGAGGTCGGTGCTGAGCAGCCGGGCCATCAGAGGCTCCTTCCGAAATTCGGCGTTGCAACGCTGAATCAAGAACGCCGCGCGTTCCGGACAAGGCGCATTCTGGCGGCGAACTTACGCTTCAAGCAACGCGCATGCCACCGCGCTAACCCGAAGAGATTCCTTCCAACCACCCGGAGCCCATGATGTCCAGCAAAGCCCATCCCCGTCTTCGCGTCGCCGCCGTGCAGGCGGCCCCCGTGTTCCTCGACCTCGACGGCACGATCGACAAGACCATCGACCTGATCGCGCAGGCGGCAGGCCAGGGCGTGAATCTGATCGCATTCCCGGAAACATGGGTGCCGGGCTATCCGTGGTGGATCTGGCTCGATTCGCCAGCCTGGGGCATGCAGTTCGTGCAGCGCTATCACGACAACTCGCTCGTCGTCGGCTCGGCCGAATTTGATCGCGTCAGGGATGCCGCGCGCAAGCACAAGATGTGGGTTTCGCTCGGCTACAGCGAGAAAGCAGCCGGCAGTCTGTATATCGCGCAGGCGCTGATCGACGACCAGGGCAATACGCTGCAGACGCGCCGCAAGCTCAAGCCCACGCACGTCGAGCGCACCGTTTTCGGCGAGGGCGACGGATCGGACCTCAGCGTGATCGAGACGCCGGTCGGCAACATCGGCTCGCTCTCCTGCTGGGAGCATCTCCAGCCGCTCAGCAAGTACGCTATGTATTCGCAGAACGAGCAGATCCATTGCGGCGCGTGGCCCAGTTTCTCGCTCTATCGGGGCGCCGCCTATGCGCTGGGCGCGGAAGTCAACAACGCCGCAAGCCAGGTGTATGCGGCGGAGGGTCAGTGCTTCGTGATCGCGCCCTGCGCCACGGTGTCCAAGGCGATGCACGAGATGCTCTGCACCGATCCTGGAAAGCAACAGATGCTGCTTGCGGGTGGCGGCTTTGCGCGCATCTACGGGCCGGACGGCTCGCCACTGGGAACCAACCTGCCGGAAGACCAGGAAGGCCTGGTGGTGGCCGATATCGACCTCGGAATGATCTCGCTGGCCAAGGCGGCTGGGGACCCCACGGGCCACTATTCGCGGCCGGATGTCACGCGACTGTTGTTCAACAAGACGCGGCGTGAGCCGGTGGTGGTGCAGCGGCCGGGAGAACTCGAGGCGGGAGGCTTCGAGGCGGTTGCGCCGCAGGGCGAAGCTGCTGACAAGCGCCAGACAATATCGGCCTGAGCCGCGGATCAGCGTGCCAACGCGAACGGATGCACCTGGATCTCCGCATCCGGAAAAGAGGCAACGAGCTTCAATTCGCCGCCAAGCGCCTTGATGTATTCACGGAGCGTGCTGACGTACATGTCTTCGCGACGCTCCAGCTTGGAGACCGCAGCCTGCTCCACGCTCATGGCCTTGGCCACCTCGACCTGCGTCACATGACGGGCCTTGCGCAGTTCCCGAAGCTGCATTTCGAGAAGCATGGCCTCGGCACGCGCTGCCGCGCGGGCCTGCGACTCGGGCGACATCTTGGCGCGCAATTCGTCGAACTTCCTAGCCATCGATCAGCCCTTCCTTTCTCAACATATCGAGATGTGCGTCATACAGCTTGTCGGCCATTGGCACATGCACGTCGTACCAGCGATCGTTGCCCGTCTTGTCGCCACCCATCAAAAGGATGGCGCATCGACGAGGATCGAATGCATAGAGGATCCGGTACGGCCGCCCTTCGTGTTGCACTCTCAGTTCGCGCAAATGAGCGTGCCTTGATCCTTCGATCCCCGAGGTGTGCGGGAAGCCAAGGTTTGGACCCCCTTCTTCAAGAAGCCTGACCGATGAGTCGATGGACTCCTGCTCCGCTTCCGAAAGATCCGACCACCACGCGCCCAATTCATCGGTGTACTCAATCTCCCATCGAGCCAAAATTATTCCCCCTGAATAATATTCCGTCAAGTGCATATTTTTGCACTTTCCGGCGCGCGCTTGGAAGCTCGATTCAATCTGCGCGCGGGCTCGCTCCTCCGCGGACGATCGCTTCGCGCAGCGCCGCCGGAATCTCGATCGCGCGATGGCTTTCGAGCGAGGTGGTCACCAGCACCTGCCGCATGCGCATGCGCGTCTCGCCGTCGTGATCGAAGCAGTGCAGTCCCAGCGTGATCGACCGTGTGCCCAGGCGCTCCACCGTGAGTCCGAGGTTCACGCGGTCGCCCATCCGGCTCACGGCGCGGAAGTCGGCCTCCAGGCGCACCGTGGGCAGGCCGATGCGCTGGTCGACGATGAGCTCGCGATAGCCGATGCCGAGTCCCTCATTCACCCAGTCTTCCACCAGGCCATTGAACATCACGAAGTACTGCGGATAGAAGACGATGCCCGCGGGATCGCAGTCTGAGAAGCGGATGAGCCGCTCGCGGCGGAATTCCGCTGCAACGTTTTCGCTCACGAGTTCTCCTCGGAAGAGGGTTCGCTGCGCATGACATGCACGCGCAGTTGCCCGAGTTGGCTGTGCAGTTGCCGCACCGTCTTCATGTCGAGCCCGGAGAACATCTCGAGGATCCATTGCTCGTGTTCCTTGGCCATGGCCTCGAAACTTCGCCGGCCCTTGGCCGTGAGGCTGACGATCCATGCACGGCGGTCGTCGGGGCTCGGCGTGCGCGACACCACGCCTTCGCGCTCCAGCTCGTCAGTGAGTCCGGTCACGTTGCCACCGGTCACCATCAGATAGCGCGACAGCACGCGCATCTTGAGCCCGTCGCGATAGCGATAGAGCTGCGCCATGTAGTCGAAGCGCGCCAGCGTGATGCCGAAGCGTTCCCGCAGGCGCTTGCGGATCTCGGACTCGATCTGCGTGGTGCTCGCGAGCATGCGCAGCCAGAGCTTGAGCACCGCATGGTCCTCGTGGCCTGCGCGCGCCTCGTGGCCCAGTTCCTCGGCGTCGCTCAGCGCGGCGTGCGAAGGGTCGTTGGTGCTGTCGTCCATCACGTCACTTCTCCTCCAGACACGGAGATGGACTGCCCGGTCATCGAGGCAGCACTCTCTCCGCAAAGCCAGCGCACCGCGTCGGCCACTTCGGCGGGCTGCACGATGCGGCGCTGCGGGTTGACGCCGGCGAATTCCGCCAGCGCATCGGCTTCGCTGCGGCCGGTCTTGCCGACCACGTTGGCAACGCTGGCGCGCAGGATGTCGGTGTCGGTGTAGCCGGGACAGACGGCGTTGACGGTGATGCCCTTGCGCGCCACTTCGAGCGCGAGTGAGCGTGTGAGTCCGATCACGCCGTGCTTGGCGGCCGTGTACGCGGCCACGTAGGCGTAGCCTTTCTGCCCCGCCGTGCTTGCGATGTTCACGATGCGGCCCCAGCCCGCGTCGAGCATGTCCGGCAATGCGACTTGTGCACAAAGAAAGCTGCCGGTGAGATTGACCGCCAGCATCCGCTGCCACAGTTCCAACGATGTCTTCAGGAACGGGGCGCTCTCCGCCTGGCCCGCGTTGTTGACGAGGATCGCCACCGGCCCGGATGCGGCACGGAGTGCCTCGAAGGCGGCACGCACCGATTCCGCATCGCTCACGTCAACGGCAGCGACGCCGTGACCGGTGCCGGGCAGTTCGTCCTGCACGCGCTGCAACGCGGCGCGATCACGGCCGAGCAGGGTGACGCGGGCGCCTTCGGCGGCCAGGGTTCTCGCGATCTCTGCACCGATTCCGCGTGCGGCACCGGTGACGACGGCATGGCGACCGTTCAGGGCATTGTTCATGGCGGACTCAATTGGTTGACAACTAAATAATTTTATCCGTACGTATCTCGGCCGCCGTCAGCGCATCAACCGCCCGCCGTTGAGATCGAGCGTCGCGCCGGTGGTGAAAGCGCCGGCGTCCGATGCAAGGTAGACGACGGCCGCGGCCACTTCCTCCGCCTTGCCGAATCGGCCCAGAGGGATCGAGGCCTGCACCGCGCGCTGCCGCGCCTCGTCCATCGCGTCGAGCAAAGGGCTGCGGATCGCGGCGGGAGCGACCGCATTCACAGTCACGCCTTGCGGCGCGAGTTCCTGCGCGAATGAGCGAGTCAGCGCGAGCAAGGCGGCCTTCGACGCCGCATAGTGGGCTCCAGTCGCCGCGCTCGCTTGTTGGCCGGCAATCGATGACAGGTTGATGATCCGACCCCAACCTCGGTCACGCATGTGCCGCCCGGCAATGCGGCAGCCGAGGAAGCTGCCGCGCAGGTTCACGGCCATCACGCGGTCCCATTCGTCGGCGTCGATGTCCCACAACGAAGTCGATGGTGTCAACGCGGCGTTGTTCACCAGGATGTCGACCGCGCCGAAGTGCCCCACGGCGGTGTCGAAACAGCGGACGAAGGCCATTTCGTCACGCACGTCCAGCGGCATCGCGATGCATTCGTGCCCGGCGTTGCGCAGACCGGTTGCGCCTGCGTCGGCCGCTGCGCCGTCGATGTCGGTCAGGACGACACGCGCCCCCGCTTCAGCCAATCCGTGCGCGATCGCCGCGCCGAGCCCCTGCCCCGCACCGGTCACGAAAGCCGTTCGGCCGAACAGCGAGAACATCGTGCTACTTGCGCCCGGTGGGGCGGCGGTCCCAGGTGGCTGCGGTCACGCCGCGTTCGCGCAGCTTGTATTTCTGCACCTTGCCGTTCTCGGTGCGCGGGAGGTCGTCCAGCAAGTCGATGTAGCGCGGCACGGCGAAGTAAGGCAGGCGCGCCTCGCAGAAGACCATCAGCTCCTGCGGATCCACGCGGTGATCGGGACGAGTCACCAGCGCAGCCATCACTTCGTCTTCCGCGAGCTCGGACCGCACGGGATAGACCGCGCACGAGGCCACGCCGGGATGGCTCAGCAACACCTGTTCGACCTCGAAGGAAGAGATGTTCTCGCCGCGCCGCCGGATCGCGTCCTTGATGCGATCGACGAAACGGAAGGCCCCGTCCGTGTCGCGGACCACGCGGTCGCCGGTATGGAACCAGAGATTGCGCCACGCCTCGACGGTCTTGGCCGGCATGTTGAAGTAGCCGCTCGCGAATGCGTAGGGCTCGTCGGCGCGCAGCAGAAGTTCGCCAGCCTCGCCGGGTGGCAGCTCGACATCGTCATCGTCTGCCACGCGCGCCTGGAAGCCCGGACGCAGCCAGCCCATCACGCCGCCGCGCGGCGAATCCGGCGCGGTGGCAATCGCGAAATTGGTCTCGGTCGAGCCGTAGCCTTCGAGCAACTGCACCCCGGTGCGCTCCATGAAGGCCTTGCCTGCCGCCGCCGGCACGCCGGGGCCGAGCCCGGTGCGAACGCGATGGTCGCGCTCGCCGTTGCCCTCGGGCTGCGCGAGCAGGATCGGCACCATCGCGCCCAGCAAATAGACGACGGTCGCCCCACTGGCCCGCATGGCCGGCCAGAAGCCCGATGCCGAAAAGCGCGATTCGAACACCACCTCGCAGCCGGTGATCGCAGCCTGCGCGAAGGTGTTGAGCGCGTTGATGTGGAAGAGCGGCAGCGTCGTGCACAGCACGTCGTCGACGCCGACGCCGAGCACCTCCGCGCTGTTCAAGCCCCACCAGAAGTACTGCGCGTGCGGGCAGACCACGCCTTTGGCGGGACCCGTGGTGCCGGACGTGTAGAGGATCGCGAGCGGATCGCCCGGCTGCACATCGGCCGGGGCGATGGACTCAACGCCTGCAGGATAGGACCTGACGCGCACCGCGGCAGCCGGCTGCCAAGCGTCGGCGCCATCACCCTGTACCCCCTGTGCCTCACCGATCACCCAGACCTCGCGCAGCTTCGTGCCGGCCAGATCCGCGGTGCGAAGTCGCTCGACGAATTCCGCCTCGATGACCAGCAGATTCGCCTCGCTGTTGTCGAGGAAGTATTCGATCTGCGGACCCATCGAGGCGGTGTTGATCGGCACCGTCACGGCACCGATCCAAGCCGCGCCGAGGAAGACTTCGAGGAATTCGATGCGGTTGCCGCACATCAGCGCGACCCGGTCGCCGCGCGTGACCCCAGCCTGCGCCAACGCCGATGCCCGCGACGCAGCCGCGGCGGCGGCATCGCCATGCGTCCACGCGCGCCCCGCGATTCGAAGCAGCGGCCCGCCTGCGAAGAGCGCAACCTGTCGCTGAAGCATCGCCGGCAGCGTACGCTGCGCGGGCGGCAGGGCGCGGGCCTCAGTCGTCGTCATGTGTGCCTCCGCCGAGATAGGTCGCCTGCACGCGCGGATCACTGGCGAGGTCGCCCGAGGCGCCGGACAGTGCGATCTCGCCGGTTTCGAGCACGTAGCCGTGGTCGGAGCTTTCGAGCGCAGCGCGGGCGTTCTGCTCCACCAGCAGGATCGACACGCCGTCGTCGCGCAGCTTGCGCACGATGGTGAGAATGTCGCGCACGATCAGTGGCGCGAGGCCCAGGCTCGGCTCGTCGAGCATCAGCAGGCGCGGTGCCGACATCAATGCACGACCCACCGCGAGCATCTGGCGTTCACCGCCCGAGAGCGTATCGGCGCGTTGGGCCCGGCGCTCGGCCAGGCGCGGAAAGCGGTCGTAGACGGATTGCAGGCGGCGCTTGAGCGCATCGCTGCGCAGACGCTTCGAGAACGCGCCGAGCTGAAGGTTGTCGAGCACGCTCAACTCGCCGAAGAGTTCGCGCTTCTCGGGCACGAGGCAAAGGCCGCGCTCGACGCGTGCCTCCACATCCAGGCCATGCAAGTCCTCGCCTTCGAAACGCAGAGTGCCCTTGCTTGGCAGCAAGCCCATCGCGGCAGCAAGCAAGGTGGTTTTGCCAGCGCCGTTCGGGCCGATCACCGAGATGATCTGGCCCGGATCGAGGTTCAACGACACGCCGCGCACCGCATCCACTTGCCCATAGGACACATGCAGATCCCCAATCTCCAGCATTGCCGTCATGCAACGCTCCCAAGATACGCAGCCTGCACGCGCTCGTCCGCACGCACCGCGGAGGGCACGCCCTCCACCAGCTTGGAGCCGAAGTTCATCACCACGAGCCGATCCACCAGTTTCATCACGAAGTCCATGTCGTGTTCGACGATGAGGATGGTCACGCCCTCCTCCCGCAGTTTGCGCAGCAGGTCGCCGAGCGCCATCTTTTCCTTGCGACGCAGACCGGCGGCCGGCTCGTCCAGCACCAGCAGCACCGGGTCCGCCGCGAGTGCGCGCGCGATCTCCAGGATGCGCTGCGTGCCGAGCGGCAGGCTGCCCGCCAATTCGTGCGCGCGGTCACCAAGGCCGATGCGGTCGAGTTGCCGCTGTGCTTCCTGAAGAATCTGGCGCTCCTCGGCGCGGTCGAGCCGCAAGCCCGCCTTGAGCAGGCCCGAAGTCGTCCGCGAATGCGCGCCGAGCGCCACGTTGTCCAGCAGGCTCATGTGCGGCCGCAGCTTCACGTGCTGGAAGGTGCGAGCCAAGCCGAGCCGCGCGACCTTGCGTTGCGGCATGCCGGCAATGTCCTGCCCGAGGAAGCGCACCTGTCCTGCCGTCATCGGCAGCGTGCAGGTCAGCAGGTTGAACATGGTCGACTTGCCAGCGCCGTTCGGCCCGATCAGGCCGATGATCTCGCCGGCGTTCACATCGAAGCTCACGTCGTTCACCGCGACCAGCCCGCCGAAGCGCTTGACCGCGCCCGTCACGGACAGGATCGGCGAGCCGCGTTGCGGCAGCGTGCGATGCGCCAGCGGCGCCACGGGTGCCATCGCCTCGCGCGAGGGCGCGGCGAAGCGGCCGTGCGTCCAGCGGCGCACGAAGCCCATCAGGCCGCCGCGCGCGAAATGCAGCAGCAGGATGAAGAGCGTCGCGAAGGCCACCGCCTCCAACTGGCCCGCGCGTTGCGTGAGCATCGGCAGCACATCCTGCAGCGCGTTCTTCAGCACCAGCACCAGCGCCGAGCCGACCAATGCGCCGGCGAGCTGCCCCAGCCCGCCGGCCACGGCCATCAGCAGGTATTCGATGCTTGCCCGCACGTCGAAGGGCGATGGGCTCACGAAGCGGTTCATGTGCGCGTAGAGCCAGCCTGCGAGGCCGGCGAACAGCGCGGCTGTGACGAAGAGCGAGAGGCGCACGCGATACGCATCCTCGCCCACGCTCGCCAGCAGCGTCGCCCCGCCGCGCAGGCTGCGAATCGCGCGACCCGGCCGCGATTGGAGCAAGTTGACGCTGAACAGAAAGGCCAGCCCGACGAGCGCCCAGATCAGGTAGTAGATCGCGCGCGGATCGGCCAGCGACCAGCCGGCGATGGTCAAGGCCGGGATGTTCGACAGGCCCGTATGACGCCCCAGCGCATCAACATTGCCGAACAGCATCGCGATCGACAGTCCCCAGGCGATGGTGCTCAGCGGCAGGAAGTGCCCGCCCAAGCGAAGCGTGAGCATGCCGATCGCCAGCGCCGAAAGGCCGGTCAGGAACAACGCGAACAGCAGCCCGATCCACGGCGACATGCCTTGCGCGGTCGTGAGCCATGCCGTCGCATAGGCCGCGATGCCGACGAAGGCCGCCTGGCCGAACGACGTCGCGCCGCCGATGCCGGTGAGCAGCACAAGCCCCAGCGCAACGAGCGCGCCGATGCCGATGTCGTTCAACAGCGAGACAGTGAAGTTGCCGGCCAGCATCGGCGCGACAGCCAACGCTGCGATGAGCAGGCCGATCCACACACGGCGCTGGCTCAGCAGGCTGCCCTGCGCAACCGTCGCCTTGCTTGTCTTTTCGCCGAGCGCGAGCGACGCCTCGCCCGGTGTTCCGATCGATTGGCTCATTGGTCCACCTCGTCGTCTTCCTCTTCGGAGTGAACGGTGAGGTACGACCTCAGCATCAGCACCGGGATCAGCAGGCTGAACACGATCACGTCCTTGAACGCGCCGCTCCAGAACGATGCGAAGCTTTCCACCACGCCCACCGCGAGCGCGCCGATGGCCGTCATCGGGTAGCTCACGAGGCCGCCGATGATCGCCGCCACGAAGGCCTTCAGGCCGATGATGAAGCCGGAGTCGTAGTACATGGTTGTCACCGGCGCGATGAGCACACCGATCAGTCCCGCCAGCAACGAGGCACTGCCGTAGGCCAGCAGCGCGGTGCGCGCCGGACGGATGCCGACCAGCCGCGCGCCGACACGGTTGACGGCCGTGGCGCGCAGCGCCTTGCCCGCGACCGTGCGTTCGAAGACGAGGAAGAACAGGCCGCTCAACACGATCGCCGAAGCCACCATCAACACCACCTGCCCGCTCACCGTGAAGCTTTCCCCGATGGAGATGACGCCGCTGGCGAGCGGGTTGGTGCGCGAGCCTTCAGGCCCGAAGAACAGCAGGCCGAGGCCCGACAGCAGGAAGTGCAGCGCAAGGGAGACGATCAGCAGCACCAGCACCGACGCGTCGGCGATCGGCTGGAAGACCACTCGCGCCAGCAGCGGCGCGATCGGCACCACGAGCAGCACCGTCACGGCAATCTGCACCGCGGCCGGCGCGCCGGCCCGCGACGCGGCCCAGGCCAAGGCGCACGGCACGAGCGGCAGCACGCCCCAGGCCAGGATGGCCTTGGGAATCTTCGCGGCCTCGCCCCTTCGGATCAGGCTTCCGACTTCGGTGAGCACCGCGAGCGCGGCCAGCACGATCACCAGCCCGATGGTCGGCGGCAGACGGCCGGTCTCGAAGGCCGCCAGCGTCAGCGCTGCAAAGGCCGCGATGTCGCCGAAGGGCACGAACACCACCCGGGTGACGGAAAAAATCAGCACCAGTCCCAGCCCGGCGAGCAGATAGACCGCGCCATTGGCGAGTCCGTCAGTGCCCAGGATGAGCGCCACGTCCCATGTCATTGCAGAAGTCCTCAGAAGTGTTGGAATGCCCTGCGCAGGGTGCCCCTGTTCGTGGGGTGGGCCATCATTGCGCCAGCTTCCACTGGCCGTTGTCCAGCTTCACGATCACGCGGGCGCGCTCGTCCACGCCGTAGAGATTTCCCGGCTTGAAGTTGTAGACGCCGTGCGTTCCCACCACTTCCTTGGTGCTCGCGATGGCGTCGCGCAGCGACAGCCTGAACTCGGGCGTGCCCGGCTCGCCCTTGGCCCGCGCAGCGGCGTCGGTGAAGACCAGCCAGCCGTCGAAGGAATAAGCCGAGAAGGCATCGCTGGTCGGCGCGTTGTTGACCTTCTGGAAGATCTTGCGGAAGTCCAGCGCGATCTTCTTGGTCGGGTATTCGTCCGGCAATTGCTCGGCGACGATCACCGGGCCGGTCGGCATCAGCGCGCCCTGCCCCGCGGCGCCGACGACGCGCACGAAGTCGGGGTTGATGAGGCCGTGTTGCCCATACACCGGGCCCTTGAAGCCACGTTCGTTCAATGCCAGGAAAGGCAGCGCGCCCGGCGTGCCGGCACCGCCGGTCATCACCGCGTCAGGCTTCATCGCCAGCAGCTTGAGGATCTGCCCGGTGACCGAGGCATCGGCCCGTGCATAGCGCTCGTTGCCCAGCACCTTGATGCCGGCAGCGGGCGCCGACTTCATCAGCGCTTCGTAGACGAGGTCACCCCAGGCGTCGGAAAAGCCGATGTAGCCCACCGTCTTGACGCCGTCCTTCTTCATGCGCTGGACCACGGCGTCGATCATCAACTGCGTCGGCTGCGCGACGGTGAACACCCAGGCGTTTTCTGCCGGGTCGAGCTGGATCGGCGTGAGGCCGATCATCGGCACCTTGGCGTCGCGGCCGACCTGCGCCATCGCGATCGCGGCGGGCACGCCCGAAGTGCCCATCAGGATGTCGACCTTGTCTTCTTCCACCAGCTTGCGCGCGTTGCGCCCGGCCGTGGTCGGATCAGAGCCGTCATCGAGCACGATCAACTGGATCTTGCGGCCGTTGACCTCCGGCTTGTAGGCAAGCGCGGCCTGCATGCCCTTGGCGTACGGGACGCCCAGAGACGAATTGGGACCGGAAAGCGAAACGCTCAGGCCGACCTTGAGATCGGCGGCGAACGCGGTCATCGCGAGACCGGCGCCCAGCGCGGCAACAAGCGCGGTGCGCGTCAAGGTCTGCATCAAGCTCTTCATGTCGTGACTCCTGGTGGGGTGAAATGGATGAGCAACTCGCTCAGATGAACAACTGGATGGCCGGCAGGGCGCGCCAGGCATTGAGAAGATCGATGCGCTTGAGCCGGATGGACCAGCCGGCCGCGTCGCGAACGAGAAGATGGCGGCAGGTGCCGGCGAGCGTCACCTGGTCCTCGCCGCGCGCCTCGACATAGATGAAAGGCGTGCGCAGCGCGACTTCGCCGCTCGCGGCGTCCTCGCGCTCGACGACCGAGCGTTGCAGCACATGCTGGCAATGGCTGGCCGGATGCTGCGAATGCGCACGCGGGTTCTTGAGACGGTCGATGCGCAACTGCAGCAGCAGGCGGTCTTCGTAGGCGATGGAGTTGTGCGATTGCGGATCGACCTGCGCCGCACCCAGCAACGGCACCCAGTAGCGACCGTCTTCGGCGAACAGCGCCAGCCAGTCGTCGAAGCGGCGTGCGTCGAGCAGCGCGGCTTCCTCGGCGATGAAGTCGCGGGGATCGGTCATGGTTGGGTCTCCATGCCTGCCGTCATGAACTTCGCCCAGGCGCGGAACTGGTTGCGCATCAGCAGTTCGTTGGTGCCGTTGGTGGTGATCGACGACTGCGCGAGCTCGGCAGGATCGAAATCCCGATGCAGGCTCACCCACTCGTTGCCTTCCGCGCGGAGGCCCTGCTGGATGCTCTCGAAGAGATGCACGTCGTCGTGCGCCACGACCGACATCGGCGAGAAGACGAGCCGGTTGTAGCTCATGGCCCGCTCGAAGAGCAGGTCGGGCGCACCGACAGCGCGGAAGCTCCAGGCTTCGATCAGCGTGCGGTTCGCGGCCAGCGGGCGAATCACCCGGATGGCCTGCGGCGAGCCCTTGACGGACAGGCTGGGGAAGAAGACCGAGTTCTGCGGTGAGCGCTGCAGGATTTCCATCGCACGCTCGGCACCGTGAGCGGCGCGCATCGCCGCTTCGTAGTCCGGCAACTGCGCGTAGTTCGAGTGGATGCTGAAGTTGACGCCGAGCACGCTGTGCCCGTTGGCGAACACGCGGCCGCCCATCTTGTCGAAGAAATCGTAACCAGAACCGAAGGGCAGGATCTGCTCCATCGCCATCGGCTTGGGCTCGTCGGGCGCGCGGCCCTGCCAGAGCGCATCGGCGGCCTGCGTGGCGGATTCGTGCGTCGACATCGGATGCACCGTGTCGTTGATGTTCTCCAGGTACATCTTCCAGTTGCAGTGGATGACGTTGCGCATCACACCCCCGCCGACGGTCAGCCGACCCTCGGGCGAGCGATCGACCATGTTGTCGATGGCGCTCAGCACCTCGCCGAAGTACTCGCCGAACTCCGGGCCGTCGTCCGACAGCCGGGCGAAGACGAAGTCGCGGTAGACGGTGACATGCTTGAGCGCCGTCAGCCCCTGCCCCGATTCGCATTCCTTCAGGCGCGTGCCTTCATAGCCACTCTTGAGCGGAATGCCGAGGGGCGCCCCGTCGAGCTTGTAGGTCCAGGCGTGATACGGGCAACGGAAGAACTTGCCCGTGTTGCCGCACTCGTCGGACACCAGCCGGCTGCCCTTGTGCGCGCAGCGGTTGTAGAACACGCGGACCGTGCCGTCGGGCTGGCGGACCATCATCACCGGCCGGCCGGCGAGGTCGAGCGACCAGAAATCGCCGGCATTGGGCACCTGGCTCGCGTGACCCACGTAAAGCCAGGTGTTGGCGAAGAATTGCTCCTGCTCCAGCGCGAAGAGTTCCTCGCTCAGGTAGACGTCACGATGCACGCGGTCGTCCTGCACAAGCGCTTTGATTGCGTCGGGGCGATTGCGGTAGGTGTTCATCGCGGGTCTCCTGGATTTGCGTCAGGTCAGGGAACCAGCTTCCACTGGCCCTTTTCGCTTCGCACGATGACGACTGCGCGCTGGTCCGAACCGTAGCGGTTGTCGGGCTTGAAGTTGTAGATGCCGTGCGTCCCGGTCAGCTCCTTCGTGCTCACGATGGCGTCACGCAGCGCCGTGCGGTACTGCGGCGTGCCAGGCTCGCCCTTGGTGCGGGAGGCCGCATCCGCGAGCAGCAGGTACGCGTCGTAGGTGTAGGACGAGAAAGCATCGTTCGGTGCCGAGCCGTTGGCCTTCTTGTAGGCATCGCGGAAGGCCATCGACACCTTCTTGATCGGATTGCTGTCGGGCAACTGGTCGGCGACCAGCACCGGCCCGCTCGGCACTTGCAGCCCTTCGATGGAGGCGCCGCCCACGCGCACGAAGTCTGCATTGATCAAGCCGTGCGTGCCGTAGATCTGGCCCTTGTAGCCGCGATCCGCCAGCGCGAGGTAAGGCAGCGCGCCCGGCGTGCCGGAGTTGCCGGCGAACACCGCATCGGGCCGCGCCGAAATGATCTTCAGCACCTGGCCGGCGACCGACGAATCGCTGCGCGCATAGCGCTCGTTCGCCACGACCTTGATGCCGGCCGCGTCCGCGCTCTTCACGAGCGAGTCGTAGGCCAGGTCGCCCAGCGCGTCCGAGAAGCCGATGTAGGCCACGGTCTTCACGCCGGACTTCTTCATGCGGTCGACGACCGCCGACACCATCAGCGGGAAAGGCTGCGAGACCGTGACGGTCCAAGCGCCTTCCGGCCCGGGAATGGTGACGGGCGTGGGCGAGATCAGCGGCGTGTTGAGTTCGCGCGCGACAGCGGCGATGGCCATCGCACCGGGAACGCCCGAGGTACCGATGAGCACGTCGACCTTGTCCTCCACCACCAGCTTGCGCGCATTGCGACCTGCGGTCGTCGGATCGGAGGCATCGTCGAGCACGATGAGCTCGACCTTGTGGCCGGCCAGCATCGGGTGCTCGGCGATGGCAGCGCGGATGCCTTTTTCATAGGGAATGCCAAGCGCAGAAACCGGGCCCGAGAGCGAGCTGATGAAGCCGACCTTGAGGTCCGCGGCTGTTGCGTGTGCTGCAGCGAGAGCGATGGCGGTCAGGCCGAGGAGTCGAGTGAGATTGCGCATGTTCAGTTCACCAGCTTCCATTGGCCTTTATCGAGCTTGACAATCACGCGGGAACGCTCGTCGGAGCCGTAACGATCGGTGGGTTTGAAGTTGTAGACGCTGTGCGTGCCGACCAGCTCCTTGGTGCTGACGATCGAATCGCGCAATGCCACGCGGTAGGCCGGCGTTCCGGGCTCGCCCTTGGTGCGCGAGGCGGCATCGAGGAACAGCAGCCACGCGTCGAAGGAGTACGCGGAGAAAGCATCGGTCGGCATGGCGCCGTTGGCCTTCTGATAGGCGTTGCGGAAGTCCATCGACACCTTCTTGATCGGATTGCTGTCAGGCAACTGCTCAGCGACGATGACCGGCCCGGTCGGCGCCAGAAGGCCCTCGACCGAAGCGCCGCCGACGCGCACGAAATCGGGGTTGATCAAGGCGTGCGTGCCATAGATCTGGCCCTTGTAGCCGCGCTCGGCGAGCGCCAGATAGGGCAGCGCGCCGGGCGTGCCCGACGTGCCGGTGATCACCGCATCGGGACGCAGCGCGACGATCTTCAGCACCTGGCCCGTCACCGACGCATCGGCGCGCGCATAGCGCTCATTCGACACGACCTTGATGCCGGCCGGCTCGGCGCTCTTCTGCAGCGCGTCGTAGACGAGGTCACCCCAGGCGTCGGAGAAGCCGATGTAGCCGACCGTCTTCACGCCCGACTTCTTCATGCGTTCGACCACCGCGCTCACCATCAGCGGCGCGGGCTGCGGCAGCGTGACCATCCATGCCCCTTCTTCGCCGGGCAAGTTGGCGTTGGCGATGGAGATCAGCGGCGTCTTGGTTTCGCGCGCGACGGCGGCGATCGCGAGTGCGCCCGGCGAACCGGCCGTGCCGATGATGACGTCGACCTTGTCCTCGTCGATCAGCTTGCGCGCGTTGCGTGCGGCAGTGGAAGGGTCCGACGCATCGTCGAGCTGCACCAGCTGGATCTTGTGGCCGTTGAGTTCGGACTTGTACGCGACCGCGGCCTTGATGCCCTTGTCGTACGGAATGCCGAGCGAGGAAACCGGCCCCGACAGCGAAGTGATGAACCCGACCTTGAGGTCGGCGGCCCACGTGTTCGCTGCGGTGAGCACACCGGCGGCGGCGGCAACGCCGGCCATGGTGCGGATGCGGGTCAGGACTTTCATGCAAGGCTCCTAGAAATGAACAACCACATGATTTGTGAAATATTTAGAGTTAAACAATACTATCGAGCCAGTGGCGCGACGACAAGGGAGAGAAAACGATAGGTGGGTGAATTTGCGGACGGTGCACTGCTACAGGGCCAGACTGCCCACGCTGGTGCCGCCGCACACGTAAAGAACCTGCCCCGTGACAAAGCTGTTCGCCGGGTCGGCAAAGAAACGCACGGCCCGTGCCACATCGGCCGATTCGCCGAGTCGCCGCACCGGCACGGATGCCGCGAGCGCGCGTTCCTTTTCGCTGCCGGCTTCGACGACGTCGTAGAACATGTCGGTGCGGATCGGCCCCGGCGCGACCACGTTCACCGTGATGCCCTCGGGCGCGAGTTCGAGCGCCCAGGTGCGCGCCATGCCGAGCATGCCGGCCTTGGTGGCCGAGTAGTTCGTGCGCGTGGCCAGGCCGAGCGCTGCGCGCGACGACAGCAGCACCACACGGCCGAAGCGCTGCGCGCGCATCGCGGGCAATGCGGCCTGCACGAGCTGGATCGCGCAGCCCAGGTGCAAGTCGACCAGGGCATCGAGATCATCGAGCTTGACGTCGGCGAGCAGCGCGGGGCGGATCACGCCGGCGTTGTGGACGACGGTCGTCACCTCGAAGCGACGAACCAATTCAGCCACGGCCTGAGTGGTGGCGGCGCGGTCCGCGAGATCAACCTCGATGCTGTGCAGCTTCGGATGGTCGATGTCAGCACGCCGCCTTGCCAGCGACACCACTTCGTAGCCCTGTGCGAGCAAGTCTTCGCAGATCACCTTGCCGATGCCGGCGCTGCCGCCAGTGACTGCGGCCACCTTCGCTGATGCACTCATGCCGAAGCTCCCACCAGCGCAAGCACGCGCAGCGGGCTTCCACTGCCCTTCTCGATCTTGAGCGGCGGGCAGATCAGCACCGCGCCGGCCGGCGGCAGCAGGTCGAGGTTGCTCAGGCACTGCAAGCCATAGCGTCCCGCGCCATGCATGTAGTAGTGGCACGGATACGGCGGCCGCAGGTGATAGCCCTGGCCCGCGTCGGTGCCGATGGCCTCGGAGCCGAAGCCGAGCACATCGCGCTGCTCGACCAGGAAGCGCACGGCCTCCGTGCTCGGGCCCGGCGTGTGCTGGCCGGTCTCGTCGAAGTTCTGATAGGCCTCGGGGTCCTGGCGCTTCGACCAGTCGGTGCGCATCAGCACCCAGGCGCCCTTTGGGATGCGGCCATGACTCGCCTCGTATTGCTCGATGTCTTCGATGGTGAGCAGGTAGTCGGGATCGTCCTTCACCTGCGGCGAGCAGTCGATGACACAGGCCGGCGCGACGAAGTGCTGAACGGGGATCGTGTCGACCGAGTTGTTCGGCAGATCGCGGCCCGAGATCCAGTGGATCGGCGCATCGAAGTGCGTGCCCGTGTGCTCGCCGCAGGAGAAGTTGTTCCAGTACCAGCCGGGTCCGCGCTCGTCGTACTTCGACACTTCCTCGATGCGGAAGGGCCAACACTGGCCCATCTCGGGCGGCAAAGCGATCTGCGGAAACTCGGGCGTCAGGGTCTGCGTGAGGTCGACGACGCGGATGCGGCCGGTCGACATGGCGCTCACCAGGCCGCCGAGGATTTCGGCGGTGGACATCAGTTCGGTTGTTGCTGTGGTCATTGATCTTCTCCTGGGCTCAGCTTCCGCCCGCCGCCAGTTCGCGCTCCAGCACCTTCGGGTTGTCGCGCCAGCGCTCCAGCCACTCCTGGGCCACATCGCCGGGGTACACGTCCTCGACGCCATCGCGCAGCGCCTTCACGATGGCGTTGGCCAGCGCGCCCGGCGCCAGCTTCGGCGGCGGCGTGTGCTGGTTCCATTCGTCGTCGATCGGACCGGGGAACAGGTTGATCACGCGGATGCCGGCCGGCCGCATTTCGGCGCGCAGGCATTGGGCCAGCGAATGCGCAGCGGCCTTCGACGCGCTGAACGTGCCGTGGGGCGGGAAGTTGCTCAGCGCGTAGATCGACAGCAGGTTGACCCACGCCGTCGCGCCGGTCACCCCGTCAGCCGAACGACCCTTGAGCGCCGGCCCGAACTCCTGTGCGAGACGCAGCAGGCCAAAGTAGTTGATGTCCATCTCGGCCTTGGCCACGTCCGTGCCGCGCCGCGCGCCGATGCCGAAGCTGCGATGCACCTCGGCGTTGTTGATCACGATGTCGACCTTGCCGCCGATCTCGCCGGCCAGTTCGCTCACCGAGCGCCCATTGGTGAGATCGAGCGGCACCAGCGTGACTTGCGGCAAGGCGGTGATGTCCTCCAGGCCGCCCATCTTCTTCCAGGGCTCGGCATGGCCGACCCAGACGATGTCGGCCCCGGCCTTGACCAGTGCGCGCACGATGGCTTGCCCCACTTCGGTCTTGCCATCGGTCACGAGCACCTTGCGGAATTTCGGGTCGCTCGTCATTTCTCTCAGCATCTTGTCGTCAGCCATGTGGGGGCTCCCTTCGTTCGGAAATCCAATGAGTACGGCCTGCCCGGCGCGGTCGAGCCGGGCGCCGACACGCACGCGCGCCGGGGCATCGCCGACCTCGCCATGCAGGTGGACCATGAGCGTCGGACCGGCATCGAGGTGCACCAGGCCCAGTCGCCAGGGCAGTCGCTCGCGGAAGAACAAGTCGTTGCTGTGATGCAGCGTGGTGCTGCTGAGCAACTCGCCTTCACCGCTCTGCTCGCGCCAGTGGAGTCGCGGCGACAGGCACTTGTGGCAGGCTTCGCGCGGCGGGTATTGCACCGTGCCGCAGTCTTCGCAGGTCTGCAGTTCGAAGCGGCCCTCGGCGGCAGCGGCGGTGATGCCCAGCGCGACACGGCCGCGCGCCCATGGCGGCAGGTTCATCTGCCGGGTGCGCAGCACCGGGTTCTTGCGCTTGGGGCGCATCAGGGGCATGGTCATGACGGCCTTCCGAAAATCACTGCGCCCGTACACAGGCAGCGGTCGTAGGTCACCATGCCGAAGCCGGCGACCAAACCCAATGTCGCATCAGGCACGGTGCGCGCCTCGGCGGTGCCGGTCAATTGACGGATGGCTTCCGTCATCCCGAGGAAACCGCCCGCCGCACCCGCCTGCCCGGCCGACAGTTGGCCGCCGCTGGTGTTGTTGGGGAAGGTGCCGTCGTTCGTCATGCTGTGCGATCGCACGAAGGCCGAGCCTTCGCCCTTCTCGCAGAAGCCGAGGTCCTCGAACTGCATCATCACGATGACGGGGTAGTCGTCGTAGGTCTGCACGAAATCGATGTCGGCAGGCTTCGCGCCGGCCTGGGCATAGAGATCGTCGCGGTCCATGCGCCAGCCGCCCTGGACCATCACCGGGTCTTCGGAATACGCGTTGTGCCGCTCGATCGCGCCGCGAATCACCACGTGGGCCAGTCCGAGGTCGCGCGCCCGCTCTTCGCTCATCACGAGGAAGGCTTCCGCGCCGGCGCAAGGCATCACGCAATCGAAGAGATGGATCGGGTCGGAGATCGGACGCGCCGAGATGTACTCTTCGAGCGTCAGCGGCTTCTTGAACATGGCATGCGGGTTCTTGAGCGCGTTGCTGCGCTGGTCGACGCAGATGCGGCCGAAGTCCTCGCGCGTCGCACCGAACGTGCGCATGTAGTTCGACGTGATCATGGCGAAGATCGAGTTCGGTCCGCCAGAGCCGTAGGGATAGGTCGCGTCGCGCGCGAAGTTGCTGAAGCTGCCCAACGTCTGCCGGAACGAATCGACATGGTTGGTGTCCGCCGCGACGCATGCCACCACGTCGGCGTCGCCCGACTGGACTGCGCGCGCTGCACGGCGAAGGCACATCACGCCCGATGCGCCACCGGTCGGCACATGGTCGAGCCAGCGCGGCGAGAGACCCAGATGCTGCGTCACGCCGACCGCGGTATCGGGCGCCAGCGAGAAGCTGCTCACGCACAAGCCGTCGATCTGATCCTTCTTGACGCCGCTGGCCTTCACCAGCGATTCGATGGCCTGGCCGAGGAACCAGTGCGCCGTGTGCGTCGAATAGCGCATGTAGGGCACCGTCACGGGCACCGCTACGGCCACGCCTTCGTAGGAAAGCCTGCGCTTCATGACTGCCTCTTCTTCATTGAGCGGGTGTCGATGCAGTGCGGTTGGCCCGGCAATGCTTGGGCCAGTTCGCGCAATTGGCCGCGCTGAATCTTCTGCGAGGCCGTGAGCGGCAGTGCATCGACAAAGGCGACGTAGCCCGGAGCCTTGTAGTAGGCCAATTGCGCCAGCGCGTGTTCGACAATGCTGGCCGCGATCTCCGCCGGCGAAGATCCATCGATGTCATCGCACATCACGATGCATGCCAACACTTCATCGCCGCGCACGGTGTCCGGCGTGGCTGCGACGGCGGAGGTCTTCACGGCCGGGTGCTGGTTGAGCACACTTTCGACTTCGACAGCGGAGATGTTCTCGCCGCTGCGACGGATGACATTCTTCTTGCGGTCGACGAAGTAATAGTTGCCTTCGCCATCGCGTCGCACCATGTCGCCGGTGTGGAACCAGCCATCGGCCCAGGCATCACGTGTGGCTTCTTCGTCTTTCAGGTAGCCGGAGAAGAAATAGCGCTTCGGATCGGCGCCGGAAGACCGCACGAGCAGTTCGCCCGGTGTGCCATCGGCGACATCACGGCCCTCGTCGTCGACGAGGCGAATCTCGGCGAATTCCTCGCAGCGGCCGAAGCAACTCGTGCCGACATGGCGCGGTTCGTGGTTCGCCATCACGCACGCGGCAGCGCCGGTCTCGGTCATCGCCCAGGCCTCGACCAACGGGAAGCCGAAGCGCGATTCGAACGGCGCGTGGTTCTTGCGGTCCACGCCGGCACCGAAGCCCCAGCGGATGGCGTGCTCGCGGTCCGATGTCGCCGCGGGCGCCGACAGCAGCATCGCCGGCATCACGCCGAGGTAATGCGCGATCGTGGCCCGGCTCTCACGTGCACTCTGGAGCCAGCTCTTCGGATGGAAGCGATCGAGCTGCACCAGGCAACCGCCCGCGACCAGCACCACCATGGTCGAGAACGCCATCGCGTTCACATGGTTGAGCGGCAGCGGCGTGATGATGCGTTCGGCATCGGGCCGGACCGGGCAGAGATCGCCCAGCTCCGCGTACCACTGGCCTGCACGCAGGAAATACTCGTTCGACAGCATGCAGCCCTTGGGCCGCCCGGTGGTGCCCGAGGTGTAGAGCAATGCGCATTCTGTCGCGAGGCCGATTGGCTCGCCAGCATGTGGTGGCGCGGTCTTCGATGGTGGAACGGCATCATCCGGCCCCATGGTTTCGAAGGGCCGGCCGGCGGTCTCGGCCGCGGCGCGCAGGTCGGCCGCGCGGTGCGGCAAGGTCACGGCCAGTGCGATCTCGCTGTGGCCGATCAGGTAGCTCAGTTCGGCCGACCGCATTTCCGCGTTGATCGGCACCACGCTCACGCCCAGTGCATTGAGAGCGAACCAATGGAAGAGAAAGGCCGGCCGGTTTTCCAGCAACAGGCCGACGCGATGGCCATGGCCGTAGCCAGCCTTCGCATAGGCGGCCCGGAGCCGATCGACCTCGGCCGCGGCGGCGCCCCAGAGGATCGGGCCGGGTGCGATGCCATAGGCCTCCGCCGTGACCGATTCGGTGAACAGGAATTCGCCCCGCGGCGTACGCCGCGCGCTCGCGCTGAAGGCCCCGTGAACAGTTGCGTGCATGGCGGACCTAGATGAAGAGCTGCACAGCGGGCAGGGCCGCGTCGCAGTTGAGCAGGTTGACGCGCTTGAGCGTCATGCGCAAAGCGCCGTCCTGCACCGTGAGGTGGTGGAAGAAGGTGCCGACGTAGAACTGAAGCTCGTCGCCCTGCGATTCGGTGTAGTGGAACTCCGAGCGCACGACGAAACGGTTCGCCGCCGCATCGAATTCCTCGACGGTCGGTGTCTGCAACAAGTGGTGGCAACGGCTCGCCGGCTGCTGCGAAAACGCGCGCGGACTCTTGAGCCGCTCGATGCGCAGGTCGCGCAACAGCTTGTCTTCGTAGAGGTGCGAGGTGTGGTTGATGCCGTCTTCCTGGTCCGGCACCAGCGGAACCCAATAGAACGCGTCGTCCGTGAAGAGTGCGTTCCATTCCTCGTAGCGCTTGGCGTCGAGCAGGCGGGATTCGTTGACGACGAAATCGATGAGATCCTGGCGGGTCACGTCGGGCTGCATCACATCGTCTCCGTGATGTATTGGGCCCAGCTTCGGTACTGGTTGCGCATCGGCAGTTCGCTCGTGCCGATCGTCGTGATCTCTCCGCCCTTGGTTTCAGCCGGGTCGTAGTTGCGATGCAGGCTGACCCATTCGTTGCCGCTCGCGTGCAACCCTGCCTGGATTCCTCGATACGCCTGCAGATCGTCATGTCCGACCACCGAGAACGGCGAATTGATGAGCCGGTTGTACATGGTCGTGCGCTGCAGCAATTCGGGCGGTGCGCCCTTCAGGCGGAAAGTCCAGCTCTCGATCAAGGTCTTGTCGACCGAGATCGGCCGAACCACGCGGATCGCCTGGATCGCGCCCTTGATGGTCAGGTTGGGGTAGTAGACGGTGTTGTGCCGCGCCATGCCGAGGATCTGCGCAGTGCGCTCCTCGCCGTAGCGAGCCTTCATCGCGTCGTCGTACGCGGGGATCGCCTTGTACTTGCTGTGGATGCTGAAGTTGACGCCGGTGAAGCTGTGGCCGTTGTCGTAGGTGCGAACGCCCATGTCCTCGAAGAACTTGTAGTCGGACATGAAGGGCACGAACTGCTCGATCGCCATCGGCTTCGGTTCATCGGCGGACTTGTCGGCCCACATGTTCTTGGCCGTTCCGGCGGAGGACTCGTGCGCCACCATCGGATGCATGGTGTCGTTGAGGTTCTCGACGAACATCTTCCAGTTGCACTGGTGCATGAAGCGCAGGCAGCCGCCGGCAATCTCCAGTTCGCCTTCAGGCGAGCGGTCGGCCATGTTGTCGATGGAGCTCAACGAGTCGCCGAAATACGCCTCGAAGTCGGGGCCGACATCGTTGATCTTGATGAAGATGAAGCCGCGGTAGCTGCGCACGTTCTTCAGCGTGGTCAGGCCCTTGGCAGACTCGCACTCGTGTAGTTGCGTGCCCTCGTAGCCATTCTTGAGCGGGATCGACAGCAGCGAGCCGTCAGTCTTGAAGGTCCATGCGTGGTAGGGGCAGCGGAAGAACTTGCCGGTGTTGCCGCAGGGCGCCGTCACGAGTCGCGAGCCCTTGTGGGCGCAGCGGTTCATCATCGCGCGCACCGAACCGTCGGTGTGGCGAACGATGATCAGCGGCCGGCCGGCGAGCTCGGTGTTCAGGTAGTCGCCCGGCTTCGGGATCTGGCTTTCGTGGCCTGCGTAGTTCCAGGTGTTCGCAAAGAAATGCTCCTGCTCCAGCTCGAACAGTTCGGCGCTGGTGTAGAGGTCGCGGTGCACGCGATCGGCCTGCACCAGCGCACGCACGGCGTCGGGGTTGCCTCGGTACGAAGTCATGTTGTTCTCCTTCAGATGTCCAGCACCAGTCGCTGTCCCTTGACGCGCGAGATGCAGATCTGCATGACGTTGCCTTCCGCCTTCTCACGCGCGGTCAGCACATAGTCGCGGTGGTCGATGTCGCCCTCGATCACCGGCGTCGCGCACACGCCGCATTCGCCGCGCTTGCAATCGAACATCGGGTCGCAGCCATGCTCGATCAGGCAGTCGAGGATGCTCTGGTCGGCGGGCACGGTGAAGCGCTGGCCGGACTGGAGAAGCTCGACCTCGAAGGGGTGATCGCCCTCTTCCACCATCGGCGTGGTGAAGAGCTCGAAGTGCACGCGGTCATGACTCCAGCCCCGCGCCTGCGTCTGGGCGAGCACGGCGTCGAGCATGACCTTGGGGCCGCACACATAGAGGCGATCACCCGCAGGACACGCATCGAGCAGTGCGCCGATGTCGAACGGTCCGCCGCGCTCTTCATCCGAATGCACGAGCAGGTCATCGCCCAACACCGATTGCAGTTCGGGCAGGAAGGCCATCAGCTCGCGGTTGCGGCCGGCGTAGTGCATGCGCACGGGCAGCCCTTCAGCTCGGCGGCGCGTGGCCATGCTCGCGAGCGGCGTCACGCCGATGCCGCCTGCCAGCAACACGGTACCGCCAGGGCCGGTGTGCAGTGGGAAGTCGTTCTTCGGCACTTCGATGGTGACCGTGTCGCCTTCGTGCAGCCGCTCGTGCATGAAGCGCGATCCGCCGCGGCCTTCGGCTTCCTTGCGGACGGCGATCACGTAGTCGGCCGGAGCATCGGTGGCATCGGCCTGCGCGGCGAAGTTGATCAGCGAGTAGTGGCGCCAGTCCTGCGTACCGTCGGGCAGTTCGACCTGCACGCGGATGTGCGCCCCGGCGGTGTAGCCGGGCAGCCCCCCACCGTCCGCCGCACGCAGTCGGAAAGTCTTGATCAGTGGATTCAGTTCGCGCGCTTCGACGACGCGCAGTTGCAATGTGGCGGGCTGGGCAGACATGGGCAGGTTTTCCGGTTCAGGCGAGCGCGTGCTGTGTGAGCGCGGCGCGCAGCTTGTGGCCGTGCTCGTCGGCCAGTGCGGCATCGCGCAGCTCGCGCAGGGTGGCAGGCGCGATGGCGCTGCCCGCGCGCTGCAGGGCATCCATCACGGTGTCGTAGTTGCGCAGGCCACGCTCGTGGGTGTCGCTGTAGCCCTTCACCAGGCGCTGGCACTGGGCGATCTCGACGGCGAGTTCGGGGTTGCGCCCGGCGATGTCGGCGATGCGTCGCAGCCATTCCTCGATGCGGCGGTTCTCCTCCGCATAGCGCAGGGTCGAACGTCGCCAGCGCTTCATCCAGGCGACAGTGCTGAGCATCAGGTAGCCGTGCAACGAGCTGGTCTGGATGACACGGCCGCGCTGCGTGAGGCGCTCGACGAGCTTGCGCGGCAGGGTCGAGTTCATCAGCCAGCGGCCGATGCCGGCCGGCAGCGTCTCGCAGATTTCCTGCAGGCGCGGATGCATGTATTCGTTGATCGCCAGCACCTGGCCGTCCTGCACGCTGGCCTCACCGCGCACGCGCTCGAAGCGCGATGAACGGGTCTTGAGGGCGGCGACGCGTGCCGTGTCTTCGTAAGACATCCACAGCGCCAGATGGCGGGCGGTTTCGCGCAGCAGCTTGCCGTCGTCATTGGCGGGCAAGGCGGCGACGGAGGCCATGCGATCGAGATAGAGGCCGGCATAGTCGACGTCCTGGTAGTCGATGAGGCGGCGGATGCCTTCGAGCAGAAACGGTTGCGCGCCAGCGGGAAAGTCGCGCTGCACTCGTTCGACCAGCGCGCGCACGGCGGGATGGCGTGGCTGTGGCGGGGCGACTTGCACCGGCGCGGCTTCCGGCTCCGGTTCGCCCTGCGCACGCGCGAAGGCACCGCCGAAGGCCTTCAGGCTTGGCTTGACGCCGACGCCGCCGTGTTCGATGGTGGCCTCGAACTGCGCGCGGCTGAAGGGCAGCACGCCGGAACCGGCCAGTGCACCGAAGAGCACCGCACTGATCACGCTGCCGGAAGCCTCCGCGGCCTTCGCCATGTCGAAGCGGATGAAGCGCTTCGCGGCGCGTTCGGCGTGCGCAAGAAGTTCGGTGCTGTCGACGCGGCCGTCACCCATCGAGCTCTTCTCGGCGATCGAGTACACGCGGTGGGTCGATGCGATGAGCGTGGTGCGGTCGCCTGTGACCAGGCCGCGCTGCACGGCTCGGCCGGCTTCCATGAGTTCCGACGCGAGCACGATGTCGACGTCGCCGGGCAGCGGCATCAGCGCCAGCACCGGCTGGCCGTGATCGGCCTCGGCCTGCGCCTGCGGGTATAGCTCTACGTAGTAGATGGTTGCGCCGGTCCGCTGGGCCACGCCCGGCACCGAGGTGGTCTGGGCGAAATAGCCGTTGGCTTCGCCCATCTCGACGATCCAGTCGGCGAGCACGCCGCCGCCTTCGCCGCCCATGGCGAGGATTGCAATCTTGATTGGTTGATGTCGCATCGTGGTCAATCTTCAGAACGCATAGTCCGCGCGGCGCTTGGCCTCGCTCTTCTGCAACCAGCCGATGACGCGCTGGCGCACGCTGTCGCGCAGGCGATCCCAGCGGCTCGGGTTGCTCACGATCTGTGCCTTGTAGAAAGAGGGACACAGCACCGCTGCATGCGAGACCTCGCCGCACACACCGCAACCGACACAAGTGTCGAGCACGGTCGCGACCGGGTCGACGCGCAGCGGATCGGGGTTGGGCTTGATTGACAGCGACGGGCAACCCGACAGCCGGATGCACGAATGGTCGCCGGTGCAGGTGTCGGAATCGACGCCGAACTTCTCGCGCACCATGCGCTTGCCGTCGGCGATGGCCTTGCGCACCATCGGCTTCTCGCGGCGCTGCTTGTTCAGCATGCATTCCGATTGCGCGATCAGGACCTTCGGTCCCTTCTCCTTCGTGGTCAGGGCTTCCTTGAGCGTGTCGCGCATGCCCGCGACGTCGTAGGTGCGGCGCATCGTCCGCACCCACTTGACGCCGACGCCGCGCACCGCGCGCTCGATCTCGTGGCCGGTGCTGCGGGTTGCATTCACCGCCTTGGACGACAGGATGTCCTGGCCGCCGGTCGCGGAGGTGTAGTTGTTGTCGACGACGATGGTGAGGTTGTCGCTCTCGTTGAAGACCGCGTTGGCGATGCCGCTCGTCAGGCCGTTGTGCCAGAAGCCGCCATCACCCATCATCGAGATCGCGCGCTTGCCTGCCTGCGTGTTGAGCGCCGCAGCGCCCGCGGCACCGAGGCCGTAGCCCATCGTCGTGTTGCCGATGTTGAACGGCGGCAAGATGGAGAACAGGTGGCAGCC
Organism: Variovorax sp. 05L425; assembly: GCF_056397705.1. Lineage (NCBI taxonomy): Bacteria > Pseudomonadati > Pseudomonadota > Betaproteobacteria > Burkholderiales > Comamonadaceae > Variovorax > Variovorax sp. 05L425. Next base: position 28,711 of record NZ_JBFTNY010000009.1, read on the forward strand.
GATGTCCGCGCTCACATGGTGCGGGCCGAGTTCGCGCTCGACCAGCTTCATCGCGCTGAAGATCGGACGCTCAGGGCAGCCGGTGCAGAAGCCCGGCGGGCGCGCATGCACGCTGTCGCCCAGCGGCTTCGCGGGTTCGGCCATCGCGACGAGCGGAATCACCTTGCGCACCGGCGCGGGCACCGGCAGAGGTTGGAGGCGGCCATAGCGTTCGCAGAAGCTGCGCGCGCCCTTGAGCAGTTCGGCGGCGGTGTATTCGCCGGCGACGGGCAGCATGTCCTTGCCATGCAGCGCCGTGGTCGAACCCGCCTGGCGCAAGATGGTCGCGAGGTTCTGCTCGACGAAGTTGGGCTGGCCCTCTTCCACGATCATGACGGCGCGCTTGCCTTCGCAGAAGCGCAGCACCTCGCTCTCGATGACGGGATAGGCCACGTTCATCACATAGAGCGGCACCTTCGAGTTGCCGTAGACGTCGGCCAGATCCAGCCGTTCGAGCGCACGGATGAGCGTGTTGTAGCTGCCGCCCTGGACGATGATGCCGATGTCGTCGGCGCCTTCGGAGAAGAATTCGTTGAGCTGCCGCTCTTCGATGAAGCGCACGGCGGCGGGCCAGCGGTCCTTCACCTTTTCCTGCTCGTGCTGGAAGCTGGCCGGTGGCAGGACGATGCGGCTCACGTCGCGCTGCGGGTTTTCGAGTGCTTCCTTGAGCGTGAACTTCGAGCGGCGGTTGTCGCCGGCAATGAATTGCCCGTGAACGTGGCATGCGCGAATGCGCAGTTGCAGCATCACCGGCGTATGGCTGGCCTCCGACAGATCGAAGCCCTGCTTGACCGCGTCGACGATGCTCGGCAGGTTGGGCCGCGGGTCGAGCAGCCACATCTGCGACTTCATCGCGAAGGCGTGACTGCGCTCCTGCATGATCGAAGAGCCTTCGCCGTAGTCCTCGCCGACGATGATCAGCGCGCCGCCGGTCACGCCGCCCGAAGCCAGGTTGGCCAGGGCGTCAGAGGCGACGTTGGTGCCGACCGTGGCCTTGAAGGTCACGGCGCCGCGCAGCGGGTAGTTGACGGAGGCCGCCAGCGTCGCGGCGGCAGTCGCCTCGCTCGCGCTGTTCTCGAAGCGGATTCCGTGCTCAGTGAGGATGTCCTGGGCGTCGGCCAGGACATCCATCAGGTGCGAGATCGGCGCGCCCTGGTAGCCCGCGACGTACGAAACGCCGGATTCGAGCAAGGCCTTGGTGACTGCCAGAATGCCTTCACCCCGAAACACCTCGCCACCGGTCAGCCGTAGCTTCTTGACTTCCTCGACGAATGATCGTTCTGCCATGGCGCCCTCTCCGGTTAGGGATTTGCTGGGTTCCCAACGGAACCGCGGTCTCTATAATGTTGACAACTGAATGTATTCACAATCATGAATAACCCTAGACATGCAAGCAGCGTGCCCGCCGCGGATCCGGGGCCATTCACAGTCGACACGCCGGGCGAGAAGCCTCGATTCGTCGACGACTACCTGCCTGCGTTGCTGGCGCAGGCAAGTCAGCTGATCTCCTCCGAATTCCACGTGGTCGCGCGCAAGCACGGCTTTTCGGTGTCGGAATGGCGCGTCATGGCGTCGCTGGCGGGCGGCGAGGCGATCAGCATCGGCCAGCTTGCGCAGGTGACGGTGACCAAGCAGCCCACGGTCACGCGGCTGCTCGACCGCATGGAAGCGCGCGAACAGGTGGAGCGCCTGCCCCACGACAGTGATCGGCGTATCACTCTGGTGCGGATCACGCGCAAGGGCACGAAGGCGGTGGAACATCTGATGGAATTGGCGCGCGAACACGAGCGGCGCGTGCTCGAGCCCTTCGGCCTCCAGCGCGCGGAAGAACTCAAGGACACGCTGCGTCACATCATCGAACTGCATGCGCGTGTGCCGGGCGAGGCAGGCGAGACGGCCGAAGAGGTTTGAAGCGCGTCAGCGCCCGGGTACAAGAACCGCCCGGCCGCGATGGCCGCGCTGGCTGATCCAGTCCATCGCCTTTGCGGCTTCTTCGAGGGCGAAGGGCTGGACATCCAGCCGTAGCCGGCCATCTGCCAGCCGGGCCAGAAGTTCAGGCGCCGCCGAGCGGCCCGCTGCTTCGCGGCGGAACATGTTGAGCGGCAGCAACGACACGTCTCTCTGCAGAAAATGCGCGATGTCCAGCGAGAGCGCGTTGCCGGCCGTGTAGCCGACAAGCACGGCTCGGCCGCCGGGCCGAATGCGCGGCAGCGCGACGCTCAAGACATGTCCACCGACGGTGTCGACCAGCAGGTCGGCCGAAACGCTCTCCAGGGCCCGCGCCGGGTCATCGCCGAGCACCACGACCTTTGCGCCGGACGGCATCGATTGCGCCTGCGCCGGGTTGCCGACGGCTGCTGTCACGTCCGCACCGACATCAAGCGCAAGCTGCACCGCCATCGATCCGACCGCACCCGTCGCACCTGTCACGAGCACGCTCTCGCCTGCGGAGAGATGCGCGATGTCATGCAGCGCGACCCATGCGGACGTGCTGGGCGAGAAGAAGGCTGAGCCGATGGCGGCAGACACGCCGTCCGGCAGCAGGCCGAGCGCTTCGTCGGGCGAATCGATCAGTTCGGACCAGGTACCGTCGAAGAGCGTGCCCAATCCGCTGCCGCGCAGCCATACGCGCTGGTCCTTTGCGTACTGCGCGCTGTCGACCACGACGCCAGCCGCCTCGACGCCTGGTGTGTAGGGAAAAGGCGGATGCTTCAAGAAACTGCCGCGCCACACCGTGCGGTCGATATGGCCGACTGTCGCTGCTTCCATGCGCACGATCGTACGGCCGGCTCGCGCGACTGGGTCTGCAACATCCTCCAGTACGGGAGGCGCATCGAATGCGTGCACGCGTATGGCTTTCATGCCAGCGTCTCCAGAAAGGAGAGGACCACTTGCGCAAATTCCTCAGGCAACTGGTCGGGCAAGGGCACCATGCCGCCCGCGATGTCGACGATGCGCGCGTTCGCGAGATGCTCTAGCAGTTCAGCCGCATGCGGAGCGGCGAAGGGATCGTCGGTGGCGCGGATGATCAGCGTGGGTTGCGTCACGCGATGGATGCGATCCTCCATGCGGTAGGCGGCCACGGCGCGATGGCCGTCTTCGGGGCTGCCGCTCACCTTCAGCGCATCGCGTACGAAAGCTTCGAGCAATTCGGGCCGGCCGGCCGGGTAGAAACCTTGCCTTCGTTGCCACAGCGCGGCGAGATGCGTCCCGTCATCGGTGGGTTCGACCTCATCGATCGGGGGACGTCCGGCACGTGCGCGGCGGAACGCGTCATCGGTGAAAGGCGTCGACGACAAAACCAGCCCGCGCACGCGATCCGGAAAAGCCGCCGCCAGTTCGGCCGCGATCACGCCACCGGTGTGATGGCCCACCACAGCGGCGCTTCGGATCTGCAGTGCATCGAGCAATTCGCACGCGACCCGTGCCCATTGCTCAATGCTTGCCGGTCCATCGCCGGCCGCGGAATCGCCGAAGCCCACGGTGTCCATGGCGATGGCGCGATGGTGCGCGCCGATCAGCGGAAGCACCGCGCGGTACTCTGACCAGCTGCGCGGGGACTGATGCAGCAGCAGCACGGCCGGCGCCTCGCGATCGCCGCATTCGGCGTAGTGGATCTGCCCAGGCGACAGGTCGGCGAAGGCACGCCGGATGGTCATGAGTGCGTCTCGGTCGCTGGCGGCTGCCAAAGCCCGGCGTGCCTGAGCATGCCGAGCGTTCGCGAAAGCACATCGCGGCGATACGCCGCCACGTCGCGACCTTCGTAGTCGTAGAAACCGCTACCGCTCTTGAGGCCGAGCCGCCCTTCTTCGACCATGCGGTCCACGATGGCAGGCGCGGTGTAGCGTGCGCGGTCGATCGATGCTGACATCTCACGGCTCGCGTGATGCAGGATGTCGCAGCCGCCGAAGTCGATGAACTCGACGACGCCGAGCGCGGCGAAGCGCAAGCCCAGGCCGTAGCGCGTGGCCTTGTCGATTTCTTCGGCGGTGGCGGCGCCCTCCTCGATCATGCGGGCCGCCTCGTTCATCACCAACGCCTGCAGGCGCGGAACGATGTAGCCCGGCGCCGCGCCGCACACGACGGGCAGCTTGCCGATGGCCTCCATCAGGGCCTTGGTGCGAGCGAGCACGGCAGGATCGGTGCCAGGGTGGCAGCTGAGCTCGACGACCGGGATCACATACGCCGGGTTGAGCCAGTGCATGTTGAGAAAGCGCTCGGGCCGCCGCACCAGCGCCGCAAGCTGCGTCACGAGGATGCTGCTGGTGGTGGAGGTGAGGATCGCGTCGTCGCTGCAATGCCGATTGATGTGCTCGAAGGCATCGCGCTTGGCCTCCAGCGTTTCCGGCACGCCCTCGAACACCAGTTCGGCTGCTGCCAGAGCGGCAGGCGCATCGGCTGCGTTCACGAAGTCGACGCGCGCCGCGATCGCACGCACCTGCGCGGAGTCGATCACGCCGAGTTGAGCGAGCCCGGACAGGCTGGCCTCGATCTCGGTCTGCGCTTCGCCGCGAAGCTTGTGCCACGCCTCATCGCTACGCGGGCGCAGGTCGATCAGCGAAATGCGGTGACCGGCGTACGCGAACGCGATCGCGATGCCGCGCCCCATGCGCCCCGCGCCGACGGCGGCGAATCTCGGCAGTTCACTCGCCATCGTGCAATCTCTGCTTGAGTTGCGCCGGCGTCAATCCGGAGAGACCGAGCGCTTCCAGCGTGCGCGGACCCTTGCGCAGATCGCGGCCGAGGAAACCGCCGACGATCGCCAGCAACCCGTGCGCAATCGGTGCGTCGACGCCGGCATAGCGGGCCGCGGAAGCCAGGAACGCCAAGCCGAGCTCGGTGTCCTCGGTGATGTAGCGGTGCGCATAGAGGTCGATGTTTTCGCGCCAGTCGCCCGATTTCACCAACTGCTTGTGCGCGTCGCCGTACATCCACTGATCGTTGTTGTAGTGGTCCGCCAGCGGATAGTGCGGCGCGCCCTGACCGAAAGCCTCGCGCACCGCCATGCGTTCCTGGTCGAGACGGTCGGTCACGTCGCGCACTGCGCGCTGCGTGCCTTCGTTGTGGATGTCCCAGCGCTCGAAGTGCTGCAACGGCGCGGCGTTCATCACCATCAACGGTGGATGGATGACAGGGCCTGCGTTCATCAGCGCGCCGGAGAGCGCATCGCCGCAGCCGTGCACGCTGGGATAGGCCTTGCGGATCACCTCGATCGCTTCCTGCGATTTACGCGCCGGGTACACGCCGGTCGGCAGGCGAATGGCACGGATCGTCACATTCACCTCGCGCTCACCATGCTTGCGCGCGAGATAGGGCAGCGTGCCGGTTTCGGCCCAGGCCACGTCGGCACGGTTGCCGGCTTCGGCCACCACGCGCGCCATGACGTAGCTGCCGAAGGTGCCGGGCGGGAGGAACACGACCTGCCCATCGACGAGGTGCGGGGCCATCGCACGGGCAATGTCTTCCTGCGCGATAGCCGGCGTGGGAATGACGATCAGGTCGGCGCCGCGCAATGCGGCTGCGATGTCGGACGTGGCGAGCGCCAATGGTACGTCGCGCGTGCCGGCGGCGTCCTTGAGCGTGATCGAACTTGTTCGAAGGAGCGGCTCCAGCGCCGCGGCATCACGACGCCAGAGACGCACTTCATGGTCAGCTTCGGACAGGTCTGCGGCAGCCGCATAGGCGCCGTGGCCGCCGCCGAGAATCGCGATTTTCATAAGGCAACAGTTGAAGAAACGAGGTGGACGAACCGGCCGCAGAAGCGGTCACGGAGGATTCGAGGCCTCATTACATTACTTTTCAACTGTTCATATGTCAATTAAATTGAGGTCGTATTAGCGTTTGTCACTAGGCGCGCGGAGCGGGAACGGCCGCCAGTCGACCTTGCAATTCGGCGGTGCACCCGGTAGGCGCCCTTGGGCTTGCGCGTGCGTGATTCGACCTGGGCCCGCGTGCGCAACGGGTTCGCTTCAGGTGGCACCGGAGAGGCATGGTGCATTTCGAACCTTTGCTCCTTTTGCTTCAGGTAGTGCATGAGCACGTGCGAAGTCATGTTGATGCCCAATGTTCCGAACGCGGCCGGCAGGATGTAGAGCGCGATCGAGAGTTCCGACGCAAAGACGACGTCGTCTGCGAGCGAAGGTGTCGCGCGGGCCGAGACCGACAGCGCGTGCAGCAGAAAGATGTCCGCCGCTGCCAGTCCGATGAGCAGCAGGCCGAACACCAGCACCGTCGTCTTCGAGAACTCGCGCCGCACGAAGAGCGTGACGAAGATGGCGGCGGGCATCACGACCGAGAACAGCACCAGGGACCAGAAACGAAGCTGCGTGAAGACCGTTGCATCCGACATGGACGGATTGAGCCATCGGCCACGCCCAGGAGTCTGTCCGCCGTGTGAATCCGGCGTAAAGGCTGTTTTCGGCCTCCGTTTTCGTAAAGTCACCGGGCTTTACGCTGCGTTCATCAGATTGCCATGCCGCGAGGCCAACATGCTTAGCTCGAATGAGAAGCAGACGAGAAGCAAACGCCATGGCACATACCCCATTGCAATCCAAGAGCAACTCTCAGACGACCCCCGAGCCTGACTCGGACATGACCATACCCAACCTTGTCGCGGAGGTTTTCGAGGAAGCGCCCATTGCAGAGCGCCGCAGCCTCGTCGAGGCGCTGATGCGGCCACTGGGCGTGTTGTCTCTCGTGGCCATTGCCAACGGCATCTTCGCGAAGATCCGGTTCCGCAATGCCGGCCATGATCTGAGCGTCCGGCTCGAGGACATCCAGAACGTCCATACCGCCGACGTGGTCGCGCTCGTCCATCACGCCCAACAGGTCAGCGTCGAGACTGTCGACGGACTGGCCCAACTGCTGGGGTCGTCGGGAGGCATGGCGAGTTCGGCTGCCGCGACATTGCTGATCGCGCTGCTCGTGCAGCGCGCGCGGTCGCGGAGTAGTTCGCAGGCAGCCCCTGACGACCCGTCACCGTAGCGACCCAACAAAACAAAAAGCCCGTACTTCCGAAGAAATACGGGCTTGCGAATTGCAAGGCAGCCTCACGGCCGCCGTCACTCAGCGGCCAGGCTTGAATCCACGCTTCTGCGCGTCGCGCGGAACGAAGACCTTGCCGCCGCCGCCGGCATGGCCGCGGGGCGCGAAACCCTCGCCACGGCCACCGCCGGCTCCGCCGCGCGGTGCGCTGTCACCCCAACCCGGCTTGCGACCGTAGCCGCCGCCTTCGTTGCGGTCGCCGCCGAAGCCTGCATTGCCCTGGTTCTGGAAGCCACGCGGTGCCGGAGCGCCCGGGCCGCGGGCGTTGCGATCGTTGAAACCGCTGGCGCCGGCATAGCCGCCGCCGAAACCGCCACGATGACCGCCACCGCCGCCGCCGCCGCCGAACTTGCGATCGCGTGAATGGGGTTCACGGCTATCGCGGCCACGGCCGCCGAAGTCGCCTTGCGGGCGCGATTGCGGCGCGCGCTGTTGGGGCTCCAGGCCGGGGATCACTTCGGACTTGAACTGCTGGCGGCTATAGGCCTCGATGTCGAAGATCCTGCGGCGGTCGCGGAACTCGGCGAAGGTGATGGCCAGGCCGTCGCGCCCTGCCCGGCCGGTACGGCCGATACGATGCGTGTAGTCCTCGGCCTTCATCGGCAGGCCGAAGTTGAAGACGTGGGTGATGGTCGGCACGTCGATACCGCGCGCGGCGACATCGGTTGCGACAAGGATCTGCACCTGGCCCTGGCGCAATGCCATCAGGCGGCGATTGCGCAGGCCCTGGCTCAGAGCGCCGTGCAGCGCAACGGCGCTGAAGCCGTCCTGCTGCAGGTCATTGGCGAGGCCGTCGCACTCGACCTGCGTGCTTGCGAACACGATGGCCTGGTTGATGGTGGTGTCGCGCAGCCAGTGGTCGAGCAACTTGCGCTTGTGCTGGGTGTTGTCTGCCCAGAAGAGCGCCTGCTTGATGTTGGCGTGCTTTTCTTGCGGGCTATCGATGGTCAGGCGCTGCGGTTCGCGCATCACGCGCTGCGCGAGCTGCTGGATGCGTGGCGCGAAGGTCGCGCTGAACATCATCGTCTGCTGGCGTTCGATGGTCAGCTGGTTGATCTCGGCGAGATCGTCCGAGAAGCCGAGGTCGAGCATGCGGTCGGCTTCGTCGACGACGAGGAACTTGACCTGTTCGAGCTTGATCTGCATCGAACGCTGCAGGTCGAGCAGACGGCCCGGCGTGGCGACGACGAGGTCGGCGTTCTGCAGCTTGGCAATCTGCAGTTGATAAGGCATGCCACCAACCACGCTGGCGATACGCAGGCCGCGGCAATGCCTGACCAGATCGATCGCATCGTGCGCAACTTGCTGTGCCAGTTCGCGCGTGGGGCAGAGCACCAGCGCGCCGGGTGTGGCAGGCTTGAAATTGCGCGTGTTGGTGGGATCCTTGCGCTTTGCCTTTTTCGGCGGCGCTTCGCCGCGGGCGGCGGCCTCGGCGGCAAGGCGCTGGAATTCGGCCTTGGCGGTAGCTTCGGCTTCGGCTTGGCGCTGCAGCAGGGTGTGCAGCACGGGCAGCAGGAAGGCCGCCGTCTTGCCGCTGCCGGTCTGGCTGGAAACCATCAGGTCGACGAAACGAGTGGTGCCGCCGGCATCGCCGCTGATCGTCATTGCGCGAGGGATCGCCTGTTCCTGCACGACGGTCGGCTGGGTGAAGCCGAGGTCTTCGACAGCTGCGATCAGTTCGGGCGCGAGGCCCAGCTTGACAAAGCCGTTGGGGAGCTTGGGTTGCTCGACAGCCTCGGCTTCGAGCGCCTCGAGCACGGGCGTGGTGATGGAGATGGATTCGGCTTCGCCCGAAATGGCGAAGTTGTCGGATTGCACAGGCGCGAAGTCGCCCTGCGCTTCAAAAGCGTCGGTCATTGAAAAGTCTCATACGCGAGCGCTGCCGTAGGCGGCGCCCCGTCGGGTGGTGAAAAACATCAACCATCCAACGACGTTCAGCTTCGACTTTCGTCGCGGCTGCGGCCCATTCAGTCGGGCGCGATGTGCAAGATAGGGAGATGCAGGAAAACGCTGTCTGAACCCCTGGGTACTCAACAGCGAAGCCCGTGATTATTGCACGGCTCCGGGTTTTTACCTAATCCTGGATGCGAAGGAAGGTCTCGCGGTAATGCGCAAGTTCCTCGATCGATTCATGGACGTCGGCGAGCGCCGTGTGGGCTTGTTGCTTCTTGAACGCGTTGTAGGCGGCCGGTTTCCACCGCTTGGCAAGCTCCTTGAGCGTGCTGACGTCCAGGTTGCGGTAATGGAAGTAGGCCTCCAGCTTGGGCATGTACTTGACCAGGAAGCGGCGATCCTGCCCGATGGTGTTGCCACACATCGGCGAACCGCTCTTCGGGATGTAGCGAGAGATGAACTGGATCAGTTGTTGCTCGGCCGCTGTTTCGTCGAGCTTGGAGGCCTTGACCTTGTCGATCAGTCCGCTGCGACCGTGCGTGCCCTTGTTCCAGGAATCCATGCCGTCCAGCACTTCATCGCTCTGATGGATGACGAGGACGGGGCCGTCGATCCGCGGCGTGAGGTCGGGGCCTGTGACGACTACGGCAATCTCGAGCAGCCGCTCCCTTTCGGGGTCAAGGCCGCTCATTTCGCAGTCCAGCCAGACGAGGTTCTGGTCGCTCTTCTTGAGCGTGGCCGCGGACGCAGCCGGTTCGATGGATTCGGGCATCCGCCGATTGTCGTCGATGCCCCTTCAGGCGACCGGCCCGCAGGCGAGCAGAGGGCCTGCGGGCTAAACTCGACCGTCATGCCTACCACCTCGTCCGCCCCCCTTGCCTTCACCCTGGCCTTCGCCGTGGCGCTGGTCGTCGGGCTGGTCGTGAAGTTCTGGCTTGCCACACGACAGGTGCGGCACGTTGCGCGCCATCGCAACGCGGTTCCGGAGGCCTTCGCGCAGGCGATCGCGCTGGAGGCCCACCAGAAGGCGGCGGACTACACGATCGCGAAAACGCGACTGGGGGTGCTCGAGATGGCGTGGGGCGCCGCCGTGCTTCTTGGCTGGACGCTGCTCGGCGGACTCGACCTGCTCAACAAGGCACTGCTCGCCTGGATGGACGGCGGCATGCTGCAGCAGTTGGCACTGCTCGCCGCTTTCGCGCTGATCGGCGGACTTCTCGAGCTGCCCTTCACGCTGTGGCAGACCTTTCGGCTCGAAGAGCGTTTCGGATTCAACAAGATGACCTGGCGGCTATGGTTCGCAGACGCGATCAAGGGCCTGGTTCTGGGTGCAGTGATCGGCCTGCCGATCGCCGCGCTCATCCTCTGGCTCATGAGTGCGGCCGGCGCGCTATGGTGGCTCTGGGCCTGGGGCGTGTGGATGGCATTCAACCTGCTGCTGATGCTTGTCTATCCGACTTTCATCGCCCCGATCTTCAACAAATTCCAGCCGCTGGACGATGCCGCTCTCAAAGCCCGCGTGACTGCGCTGATGCAACGCTGTGGCTTTGCGGCCAAGGGACTGTTCGTGATGGACGGCAGCACGCGCAGTGCGCATGCCAACGCCTATTTCACCGGCTTCGGCGCCAGCAAGCGCGTGGTTTTCTACGACACACTGCTACGCCAACTCAATGCCGGAGAGGTCGAGGCCGTGCTCGCACATGAGCTGGGTCACTTCAAGCACCGGCACGTCGTGAAACGCATGGCAGCCATGTTCGCGCTGAGTCTGGCCGGCTTCGCCCTACTGGGCTGGCTGTCCGTGCACACATGGTTCTTTGTCGGGCTGGGTGTGCAACCCAATATGTCGGCGCCCAACAGTGCGCTCGCCATCCTCCTCTTCATGCTCGCCGTGCCCGTGTTCGGGTTCTTCGTGGCGCCGCTGCCGGTGCTGATCAGCCGACGACACGAGTTCGAGGCAGATGCCTACGCGGTCGCCCAAACCAGCGGCGCCGACCTGTCCGCTGCGCTGCTCAAGCTTTATCAGGACAACGCTTCGACGCTCACGCCCGATCCGGTGTTCGTCAAGTTCTACTACTCGCACCCACCCGCGTCCGAACGCCTCGCGCGCATGGCCGGGGCAACCTGAAAGCCGACGATGAGCAGCATGTTGACATTCAAAGACTGGAAGTCCCACCCACGACGCGCCATGAGCGCCACGGAAATCGTGGCAAGCCTGGCACGTCTCGAAGGCTGGAAGTTGGCAGGCGACGGCGCGAACGTCGCGATCGAAAAAACCTTCACCTTCGCGAACTATTTCGAGACCATCGCTTTCGTGAACGCACTCGTCCTGGTGGCGCACAAGCAGGATCACCACCCGGATCTCTCGGTGCACTACGACCGCTGCGTCGTGCGATTCAATACACACGACGTGGACGGCATCTCGGCGACGGACTTCGAGTGCGCATCGCAGGCCGACGCACTGCTTGCAAACTGAGCCGCCCATGGAACGCATCCTTGGCTAAGCAGCGCGCCGGCACGAACGGCGCGGCACTGCGCGACGGACTTGTTGTCGCCGGTCACGGCCGCCACTGCATTGTCGAAACGCCGGAAGGCGAGCGCGTCATCTGCCACCCGCGCGGCAAAAAGAGCCAGGCCGTCGTCGGCGATCGCGTTCAGTGGCAGGCGAGCCAGGACGAAGGCACGATCGAAAAGGTGCTGCCGCGCAAGAATCTCTTCTATCGACAGGATGAGATCCGGACCAAGTCGTTCGCGGCCAATCTCGACCAAGTGTTGATCCTCATCGCCGCGGAACCCGAATTCTCCGAAACCCAGTTGACGCGCGCATTGATAGCCGCCGGGGCTGAACGCATCACGCCGCTGATCGCGCTCAACAAGAGCGACCTGAAGGCACCTTTCGAGCGCGCGTGGAACCGACTCGCCCCTTACCGGCGCATGCACTACCAAGTGCTGCCGCTGGCTCTCACAGCTTCGGGCGATACCGATCGCGCCACACTGACGACACTGCTGACCGGCAAGACCACGCTGGTGCTGGGCCCCTCCGGCGCCGGCAAAAGCACGATGATCAATTTGCTGGTGCCCGGCGCCACGGTCCTGACAGGCGAGATCTCGCAGGCTCTCAACTCGGGCAAGCACACGACGACCAGCACGACGTGGTACTGGATGGACAAGGCGAGCAGCACCGCGTTGATTGACTCGCCGGGCTTCCAGGAATTCGGCCTGCATCACATCGAACCGATGCAACTCGCGCATCTGATGCCCGACATCGCCGAGCATGCGACCGACTGCAAGTTCTACAACTGCACGCACCTGCACGAACCGGGTTGCGGCGTGATCGGGCAGTTGGATTCGGCCTCGCACCCGGGCGCCATCAGTGCGTCCCGCTACCGCATCTACGGCGAGTTGTTCGCCGAACTCAGTCAGACGCGCTACTGAGCGCCGAGGATGGCAGCCAGCGCATCGACCAGTGCCGAGCACTGATCACGCGTTCCGACGGTGATGCGCAGATATTGCGCGATTCGCGGTTGGCGAAAGTGGCGCACTAGAACCGCTCTTTCGCGCAACGACGCGGCAAGACCGCCGGCATCAAGTGCAGGGTGCCGCACGAACAGGAAATTGGCCTGGGACGGCAGCACCTCGAAGCCCAGGTCTTCCAGTTGCAGCACCAGCCCTTCGCGAGTGTCGATCACGTCGTTGCGGGTCCGCTCGAACCAGGCTTGTTCCTCGATGGCTGCCACGGCACCCGCCGACGCGAGGCGGTCGATCGGATAGGAGTTGAAGCTGTTCTTGACGCGCTGAAGCCCATCGACGAGATGCGCCTGACCGCAGGCAAAGCCGACCCGCAAACCGGCGAGCGAGCGCGACTTGGAGAGCGTCTGCACGACGAGCAGGTTCGGATAGCGGTCGATCAAGGGAAGCGCGCTTTCGCCGCCGAAATCGACATACGCCTCGTCCACCAGCACCACGCGACCCGGGCACGCCTGAAGCAGCGCCTCGATGCGAGCGAGCGGCAATCCGATGCCGGTCGGCGCGTTCGGATTGGCGATGACGATGCCCGCGCAGCCGCCCGCAGCACGCGCAACCAGTGCCTCGGCATCGATGCGCAGACCCTCGTCAACGGGCGGGAGTTCGCATGCGATCCCGTAGAGCTGCGCGTAGACACGGTAGAAGCTGTAGGTGATGTCCGGGATCAGAAGGGGTTCGGCCTGCTGAAAAAACGCGAAGAACGCGTGGGCCAAAACCTCATCGGAGCCATTGCCCACAAAGACTTGCGAAGCATCCAGCCCATGCCGTGCGGCAAGGGCCTCGCGCAACACCGTCGATTCGGGGTCGGGGTAGCGCTCGAGACCGCTTTCCGCCGCGCTTTGGATGGCATGGATCACGTGCGGCGACGGCGGATAGGGATTCTCGTTGGTGTTGAGCTTGACGAGATTGGCGATACGCGGCTGCTCGCCAGGCACATAGGGTTCGAGCGCCTCGATGCGCGGGCTCCAGAAGATCGGGGATTTCGACACGATCGCGCCCTCTTGAGGCTCAGCCCAGCAAGCGCGCCAAGGTGAGCAGCGCCAGTAGAACCATCCACATCACGACCGATCGCCAGACAAGACCGACGACGCTGCGCAGGTGTGCCGGCTCGGGCTCGCGTCCCGGAGTACTGCCGCTGTCCGGGATCTGGCCGTCGGCGAACGAATCTCCGGCTTGCGCGCGCGGCAATGGATCGGTCATCGGCACGGCGCTCAACGTACCCCCACCGAGCCGCACGTTGATCGCACCGGATGTCGCGGCAAGGATGACGCCGTCGTTCCGGTTCGGAAAACGGCGAGCGTCGTTGCGCCAACAGTCGATGGCCTCTTCAAAGCTACCCACGACCGCAAAGCCCAGGGCCGTGATTCGGGCAGGCAGCCAGTCGATCAGTCCCCAGGCGCGCTCCGCGGCTTGCTGAACCCAGATGCTGGAAGGTTGCGTCGATGCGCCGCTCTTGTGCGCCCAATAGCGCGCGACGAATTCGCTCATCCGGTAGAACACCGCCCCGGCAGGACCGAGCCCCACCGCCGCGAGGATCGAGAACCACGCAAGCACGCCAAAGACGTGCCGATGCGCGGCGATCACTGAGTGCTCGATCACGTGTCGCACGATTTCGCTGCGCGGCAGGTTGACGGCGTCGACATGCTGCCAATGCGCGAGCAACGAGCGCGCCAACGGTTCGTCGCCCTCGTCGAGGGCATCGCGAATGCCGGTGAAATGATGGCTGAACTGTCGGAATCCCAAGGTGACGTACAGGATCGCAATGCTCCACAAGACCGCAAAGGGCAGCCCTATCGTCAGAATCAGAAGCCAATGCACGGCCAGCGCAAGCACGGTCGGCACGAACACCGCAAGGGACCAAGCCACCCAGCCGTGATTTGGCTTGCCGGCGTCGAAATTGCGGCTGGTCCAGCGCGTCCATGCAAGCACGCCGCCATAGATGGGGTTGTGGTACGCCAACGGACGCACCTGCTCGATCAGCAACGCGCACAGGATCGCAAAGAAGCTCATTCGTCGATGATACGAGAGCCTTTGCGGGATCCCATGGGCCGCTCAGGCAGAGAGAAAACGGTAGAGATTGCGCAGCATGCCTGCCGTCGCGCCCCACACGAAGCGCTCCTGGTCGCCATCCTGATATGGCATCGAAATCCATTCGCGCGACTTGAGGTCGTTGCCGGTCATGCTGTGATGACGGTGGTTTGCCGGATTCATCAGAAACGAGAATGGCACTTCGAAGGCCTCTGCGACTTCGTAAGGATTGATCGTCAGCTCGAAATCCGGCCGGACGAGCGCGACGACCGGCGTGACGATGAACGACGTGATGGTCGTGTAAGTCGGCAGATTGCCCAACACTTCGATGTACTCGGCCGACAGACCGACCTCTTCCCAAGCTTCGCGAAGCGCAGCGGCGGCAATGTTGGCATCCTCTGGATCAACCCGGCCGCCAGGAAATGCCACCTGTCCCGAATGGTTCGTCAGGCCCGCAGAGCGTTCGGTCAGCAGGACGGTGGGCGTATCCCGCATCACAACGGGCACGAGCACGGCCGCTTGGGCGGGCGGCCGGTCCATCATCCGGGGTTCGCGCCGCAGTTCGGGAGTCCATGCAGGCGGTGCGGCAAAGCGCGCACGCAATGCGCGGGCGCTGAGCTGATCAGGCGACACCGCCGGCAAATCGGCATCAACGAAGGTCACCGGCACCTCGCGCGGGTCGAACGACGGCAGAACCGGCGGGAGCACGGCATTGATCGTTTCGACGGGAGAAGCGCGCATGGCCGATGGGAGAGTGGTCAAGTGAATGGACTTGGTAAGTTAAACGCAAAAACGGTGCAAACGTGGGACACGGCACCACAACAAAAATCACGAATACCCCGCTCGAGCGGTGGACCAATGCAAAAAGCCGCCTCGAACGGCGGCTTTTTGCATGACATGGTCTACCTATTATTGGGCGGCCGTGGCTGCCGACTTGCCCGGCAACTTTTCCTTGATGCGAGCCGAGCGGCCGCTGCGATCACGGAGGTAGTACAGCTTGGCACGGCGCACATCGCCGCGACGCTTGACTTCGATGCCGGCGATCAGCGGGCTGTAGGTCTGGAATGTACGCTCCACGCCTTCGCCGCTGGAGATCTTGCGAACGGTAAAGCCGCTGTTGAGGCCGCGATTGCGCTTGGCGATCACGACGCCTTCGTAGGCCTGTACGCGCTTGCGGGTGCCTTCGACGACGTTCACGCTGACGATGACCGTGTCACCGGGCATGAATTCGGGGATCTTCTTGCCGAGACGGGCGATTTCTTCCTGCTCGAGGGTCTGGATGAGGTTCATGATTTCCTGATGTCGATCATGTCCGCGCTACACAAAAGGCACCTTCGGATGAAGGAGCGGCCGGGCAGAGGATCGGGGAACCGAAGATTATAGCTTTTTTTGGAGGGCTATCTCATCCGACTTGCTAAGGCGGCCCGCGCGCCGTGCGGCATCGATGAGATCAGGACGTTTCTGAAGCGTGATCGCCAGCCGCTGATCGCGGCGCCAACGTTCGATCTGAAGGTGATGCCCCGACATGAGGACCGCTGGCACTCCCTCCCCATTCCACAACTCGGGCCGAGTGAAGTGCGGGCAATCGAGCAATCCGTCGAGGGCGGGATTGAAGCTGTCCTGAACGTGGCTGGCCTCGTCGCCCAGCACACCAGGTTGCAACCTGGCCACGGCATCCAGAAGCGCCATGGCGGCAATCTCGCCGCCCGACAGCACGAAATCGCCCAGACTGATCTGATGCGTGACCCTTGCATCGATGAAACGCTGATCGATGCCCTCGTAGCGACCGCAGACCAGAATTGCGCCATTGCCGACCGACCAGCTTTCGACCGCTTCATGGCGCAACGTTTCACCAATGGGTGAGAACAGTATGACTGGCGCTGCTGCGCCGCGCGATGACAGGGCGGCATCCAGGCAAGCCGACAACGGCTGCGCCATCATGACCATGCCAGGTCCGCCGCCGAATGGCCGGTCGTCGACGCGCCGGTAGTTCCCTTCGGCGAAGTCACGCGGATTCCAAAAGACGACCTCGACCTGCTTCGACTCGTAGGCGCGACGGGTGACGCCGCTCGAGAGAAGCGGCGTGAACAACTCCGGGAACAAAGTGATGATGTCGAAGCGCATGACGGCGCCAACCCGGACCGGTCAGTAGTCCGGCTGCCAGTCGACCGTGATCAGCCGACCCGCCAGGTCCACCTTGTCGACGAAGGCCGATACAAAAGGAACCATGCGCTCGACCGGCTTGCCGTCTTCTTCGGCAGCTAGGACCAACGTGGTCTGCGGGCCGGTGGCGAGCAATTCGCGCACCTTACCTAGTGCGATGCCTTCGCGATTCACGACGGCGAGCCCTATGAGATCGACCCAGTAGTACTCGTCATCGCCGGCAGTCGGAAAACTTGAACGAGGTACGAAAACACGCGCGCCGCGCAGTGCTTCGGCCGCATTGCGGTCCGGAACCTCAGTGGACGAGGCGACGATGCAATCGGAATGTTCCTTGGCCTCGCGGATCGCGAGCCGGAATGCGTGGCCAGCCGCAGCGCCCGGGGGCTGCAGGAACCAGCGCTTGGATGAAAAAAGCGCCTCGGGTTGGGCGCTGTGGGGCAGAACCTTGAACCAGCCCTTGATGCCCCAGGCATCGACGATGCGCGCCACTTCGATTGCATCCGCCGGAAGGTCGGCGGCCTCGAGGGTGGGCAGCATCGCGTGCCAGCGGCTTAGGCTGCTGCCTTGGGCACGGCTGCGGCCGCTTGCTTGATCAGACGGGTGACCGTGGGCGAAGCTTGCGCGCCAACGCTCTTCCAGTAGGTCAGGCGATCCTGAGCGATGCGGATGCTTTCTTCATTTTCCTTGGCGATCGGGTTGTAGAAACCCAGGCGCTCGATGAATCGGCCATCGCGACGGACACGCTTGTCCGACACGACGATGTTGAAGAACGGACGACCTTTGGAGCCGCCGCGGGAGAGTCGAATAACGACCATGATTTATCCTTCGGGTGGTGCGACGAACCCGACTGGGCCCGCCCACAATGTTCTTCCAGCGTCGAGACACGCGACATGGCCACCCGGCCAGCGACACGCTGAAAAGCCCACGATTATAGCCCGGACCCACTTTTTTCTACACCTCGGCCCTGCCGGGAGTTGCTGTATGACGACCATCCGCCCCAGTTGCGACGAAGACGTCGCCGCCATCACCGCCATCTATGCGCATCACGTTCTGCACGGGACGGGTACCTTCGAAACCGAGCCACCGAGTCCTGCCGACATGGCCGCACGACGCGCCGATGTCCTGTCGAAGAACCTTCCCTACCTCGTTGCGGAGCAAGACGACGAAATTCTGGGCTTCGCCTATTGCAACTGGTTCAAGCCACGTCCTGCCTATCGCTTTTCGGCCGAGGACTCGATTTACCTCGCAAACAGTGCGCGGGGCCAGGGCCTCGGCGCGAAGCTGTTGGCGGCGCTCTGTGAGGCGACAGAAGCGGTCGGTGTGCGCAAGTTGATCGCGGTCATCGGCGACTCGGCCAATGCCGGCTCCATTGGCGTGCATCGCGCGCAAGGCTTCAGCCATGTTGGCGTCTTGAAGGACTGCGGGTGGAAATTCGGCGAATGGCGGGATGTCGTGCTCATGGAAAAGGTCCTGGGTGAAGGCAGCTCAACAAGGCCGGAGCAATGAAAAACAAGACGGTGGCGGCGTGGCTGGCCTTCCTGGGCGGCCCCTTGGGCCTGCATTGCTTCTATCTCCGCGGCCCATCGAGCATCCTGGGTTGGCTGCTCCCGATTCCTACAGCCCTCGGCCTGTACGGAGTCGAGCGCGTGCGGACATACGGCCTTGACGACGCCTGGAGTTGGCTGCTGATCCCCCTGCTGGGATTCACGATCTCCGGATGTGCGCTGACCGCCATCGTGTATGGCCTGATGACGCCCGAAAAGTGGAATGCTCGCTACAACGCGAAGCTTTCCACCGACTCGGCACCTGCGACCGGAGGCACGAACTGGCTCACCATCGGAGCCGTCGTGCTGGCATTGCTTTTCGGGAGCACCATCCTCATGGCGAGTCTGGCATTCAGTTTTCAGCGCTACTTCGAGCACGAGGTCGAAGCAGGCAGAAAGATTTCGCAGTAGGACCCGAGCCTCAGAACACCTGGATACCGATCCAGTAAGCGATTGCCGCCACAAAGGCCGCCGCCGGGATCGTGAATATCCAGGCCCAGACGATGTTGCCGGCCACGCCCCAACGCACCGCGCTGGCGCGCTGCGCCGAGCCCACGCCGACGATCGCGCCAGTGATGGTGTGAGTGGTCGATACCGGAATGCCGAGCGCGGTCGCCAGGAAGAGCGTCAGCGCTCCGCCGGTTTCGGCGCAAAAGCCGCCGACAGGCTTGAGCTTGGTGATCTTCTGGCCCATGGTCTTGACGATGCGCCAGCCGCCGAACATCGTGCCTAGCGAAATGGCTGCATAGCAGGCCACGATCGTCCATGTAGGCGGGAGTTCGGCATCCGCGGCCGCGTAGCCGGTCGCGATCAACAGCATCCAGATGATGCCGATGGTCTTTTGTGCGTCATTGCCGCCGTGACCCAGACTGTAGGCACCGGCCGAGATCAATTGCAAACGCCTGAACCACCGGTCCACGCGCGAAGGCGTGGACCGCCTGAACGCCCAGGCCACCACGATCATCATGAACGAGCCGAGCAGGAACCCGAGCAGCGGCGAAACGAAGATGAATGCCACGGTCTTCCAGATGCCCGAGGCGATCAGCGCACCTGAGCCTGCCTTGGCGATGACTGCGCCCACAATGCCGCCGATGAGTGCGTGCGACGAGCTGCTGGGAATACCGTAGTACCAGGTGACGAGGTTCCAGCTGATGGCGCCGACCAGCGAGCCGAAGACGACGTGCACATCCACGACGCCCGGCTGCACGATGCCTTTGCCGATCGTTGCCGCCACGCTCAGGTGGAACACGAAGATCGCGATCAGGTTGAAAAAAGCCGCAAACACCACAGCCTGACCTGGCTTGAGCACACCTGTCGAAACGACTGTGGCGATCGAGTTCGCCGCGTCGTGGAATCCATTCATGAAATCGAAGGCGATGGCCAGAACGACCAGCACCACTACCACCCAGAGGGCGACCTGAACCGTTGCCATTCGAAGCCCGCGGTTTCAGGAATTTTCGAGGACGATGCCCTCGATCACGTTGGCGACGTCTTCGCACTTGTCGGTGATCGTTTCGAGCAATTCGTAGATGGCCTTGAGCTTGATGACCTCGCGCACATCGGGCTCTTCGCGGAAGAGTTTGCTCATCGCGCTGCGCATCGCGCGGTCGGCGTCCGATTCGAGACGATCGATTTCCTCGCAGGTCTTGAGTGTGGCTTCAGCAGTCGCCGGATCCGTAATCCTGCCCAGGAACTTCACGGCGTCCTTCACCCTTTCGCAGCACTTGACACTCAGCGCAGTCAGGCGCGTGATTTCTTCCGTCATGTGGCGAACGTCGTAGAGTGCCATGGTCTCGGCGGAATCCTGGATCAGGTCGGCCACATCGTCCATCGTGTTGATCAGCTTGTGGATCTGCTCACGGTCGATCGGCGTGATGAAGGTCTTGTGGATCAGCCGGTTGACATCGTGCGTGACGCGGTCGGCGGCGCGCTCGGCGTTGTCGACGTCACGGTTGTATTGCTCGCGCAGGTGCAGGTCGCCGTAGTTCGCCACGAGTTGCTCGAATGCGCGCGCGGCTTCGACAATGCGGTCGGCATGCTGGTTGAACATCTCGAAAAAATTCCCCTCGCGGGGCAGCAGCTTGCCGAACATGGCGGTCTCCTGGGTTCGCGGCCGCCACAGCACATTTGTGTGACGCCATCGTGAAAAAATCCGCGCAAGTGTACTGGGCAGCCCGGGCGCAGGGGTCAGAGGCGTTCGATCTGCTGGTCGGCGACTCGTTGGATCTGGGCCGCCGTGACAAGGACCGGCGCGATTTCTGCCAGAGGCAACAAAACGAATGCACGCTCCGTCATCCGGGGATGGGGGAGCGTGAGCGTCGCTGTATTCATGACGACCTCGCCATGGCAAAGCAAGTCAAGATCGAGGGTGCGCGGCGCATTCCGGAACGGTCGCTCACGGCCCGCGCCGGCTTCGAGACGGTGGAGTTCTTCCAACAGGGCCTGTGGTTCCAAACGTGTATCGAGTTCAACGACGGCGTTGATGAAGTCCGGCCCCGACGCATCGACGGGCGCGCTCCTGTAGAGCGACGAGCGTGCAGTCACCCGCGTCTGGAGCAACCCGTCCAGGTCCGACATGGCGCGCAACACGGCCGCGCGCGCATCGCCAAGGTTGGCGCCGATCGCGACATAGGCGCGGCCTTTCATTCCACGGTTGCGCCGCCTGCTTCGCCACCGCTGCGCGGCAAGCGCCGACGCCGGCGCTTGCGTGGCGCCGTGGCAACTTCGCCATCGGGCGGTAACGCGGAATCGACTTCGGCAGCCGGTGAAGCCGCTTGCCGTCCGGGGCCCGTGCCGCCTGGCGTTCGCGCGGGAACGCGCTGCCGAGTCTTCTTGTGGTGCTCGTCGCGGACCTGGTCCATCAGGTCCTGCCGCCGCAGGTCATCGGCCGTGCTGAACTCCTGCCACCACTCGGCGATCGCTTCGCCGACTTCGCCAATGTCTGCGCGCAGCCGCATGAAGTCGAATGCCGCACGAAATCGAGCCTGCTCGACCAGGCTGTACGGCGTGGCGCCGATGCGCTTGTCGAAGCGCGGCTGCATCATCCAGATTTCGCGCATGTCGGCGGCGAGCTTGCCACGTCCTGAGACGTCACCGATGCGCGCATTGAAGACATCGTCGATCGCGTCCTGCAAGGCGGGGAATGGCGGTTGAGGACGCTGCCCATGCCGGCCCTGCTGACGCTGCGCCCAGCCGTCGCGGACGTCGGCCCAAAGCACGCATGCGAGCAGGAAGCTCGGCGCCACGGGCTTGCCTTCGCCCACACGGCGATCGGTGTCCTGCAACGCCGCTTTCACGAATGGCTGGTCGGCGCGTTCCACAACCACGTCGAGCAGCGGATAGATGCCTGTCGAAAGGTCGAGCGCACGAAGCTGCGCGATGGTCGCGACCGCATGCCCCGTTTGCAGCAACTTGAGCATTTCATCGAACAAGCGGCTTTGGGGCACGTCCGCCAGGAGGCGGCTCGACTCGACGAGCGGCGCGGCGGACTTGGGTTCGAGCTTGAAGCCGAGCGCGGCCAGCTTGGCGGAGAAGCGAATCGCACGAATGATGCGCACCGGGTCCTCGCGGTAGCGCGTGATCGGATCGCCGATCATGCGCAGCGTGAGCTTCTTCGCGTCCTTGATGCCATTGTGATAGTCGACCACGATCTGGCTGGCCGGGTCGTAGTACATCGCGTTGACGGTGAAATCGCGCCGTGCAGCGTCTTCTTCCTGCGGGCCCCAGACGTTGTCACGCAACACGCGGCCGCTGGCGTCCACGGCGTGCTTCATGCCGGCGAGTTCGCCCTTGCTGGTGCGCTCGTTGCCCGCTACCTGCTCGGCGCCCGCGCTGTCCATGTAGGCGCGGAAGGTCGAGACCTCGATCACTTCGTGCTCGCGGCCGCGGCCGTACACCACGTGCACGATACGAAACCGCCGCCCGATGATGAAAGCGCGACGGAACAGGCTCTTGACCTGCTCGGGCGTGGCATTGGTCGCGACATCGAAGTCCTTCGGCCGCAAGCCCAGCAGCAGGTCGCGAACCGCTCCGCCGACCACGTAGGCCTCGAAACCGGCTTCCTGAAGGGTCGTGACGACGTTCTTGGCCCGCTCATCGACGAGGGCCGGATCGATGCCGTGCACCGAGGCGGCCACCTCCTGGCGCTTGCCGAAACGGGCCTTGCCGGTGGATGAGCCGCCGCCGGATTTGCCGAGGAGTTTGTCGATGAATTTCTTGATCATTGGAAGGAAGGGTTCGGCGCGCGAAGCGCCTCATTCATTTTCGAGCATCGACCGGATCAACGGAATCGTGATCGCGCGCTGGGTTTGCAGGGCGTAGCCGTCGAGCTGCGTGAGCAGTTCCATCAGGCTTCCGAGGTCTCGGCTGAACCGATGCAGCATGTAGTCGAGCACTTCGTCCGACAACATCACGCCGCGGCTGTCCGCGGCCTTCCGCAGTACGGCACGACGCTCAGCTTCGCTCAGGACCTGCAAGTGGAACACATGGCCCCAGCCGAGGCGCGTGCGCAGATCCTCGCGCAAGGGCAGGTCGGCCGGCGGCACTGCACCGGCCGCCACGACGCCACGCTGGAGGCTCTGCGCGTTGACGAACCAGTTGAACGCCGCGTGCTGCTGCACCGCTGTGTAGAGATGCACTTCATCCAGCACCACCGCGCCCCAACGCTCGTCAAATTCGGGAGGATCGGTCACGCCCGCATGGAGCCAGCCGGCGCTGGCGCCCTGGTCCTTCAACGCTGCCCGGACGGCTTCGAGCAGGTGTGTCTTGCCACTGCCGCTGTCGCCCCACAGATAAGTCGGCACCGGCGAATGGAGCGTCGGGACGTGCGCGTCGCCCACCCATAGCGTCAAATGCCGCAACGCCGGTTCGTTCGGCCCGGCGAAGAAGCCGGCCAGCGTCGGACCGGTCGCGATGCCGATGTCGAGCGCGAGCTGCTTCATGCCGCGACTGCCGCGAGCGGTTGAGGTGGCGCGTAGGACGCGAAAAAAAGATTCATAGGACAGGGCAGAGCGCCGCGCGACTGCCGGAAGGCGCCCACCCCTTTCCGGGAGGGGTGGCGCAAATACACGGAGACACGGAGTGACCAGCCCGGGAGAGGGTCAATGAGCGCCCTTAAAATCGTGGCGAATTCTATCGGCCCGACCGCATCGGTCGCCGGCGTCATTCTCCTCTTCCTTCCGCCTCCCCTCCCTCAGCCCGGCCCAGCCCATGAACTCCAACTCCTCCTCTCCGCTCAGCTACAAGGATGCCGGCGTCGACATCGACGCCGGCGATGCGCTGGTCGACCGCATCAAGCCGCTCGCCAGGAAGACGATGCGCGAAGGCGTGCTGGCCGGCATCGGCGGCTTCGGCGCCCTGTTCGAAGTGCCCAAGCGCTACAAGGAGCCTGTCCTCGTGAGCGGCACCGACGGCGTGGGCACCAAGCTCAAGCTCGCCTTCGAATGGAACATGCACGACACCGTCGGCATCGATCTCGTGGCGATGAGCGTGAACGACGTGCTCGTCCAGGGGGCTGAGCCCCTCTTCTTCCTCGACTATTTCGCCTGCGGCAAGCTTGACGTCGACACGGCGGCTGCAGTGGTCGGCGGCATCGCCCGCGGCTGCGAACTCAGCGGCTGCGCCTTGATCGGTGGCGAGACGGCTGAAATGCCCGGCATGTATCCCGCTGGTGAGTACGACCTCGCAGGATTCGCTGTCGGCGCGGTCGAGAAATCGCTGATCCTCACCGGCCAGAACGTGAAGCCGGGCGATGTGGTGCTGGGTCTGGCATCGGCCGGCGTGCACTCCAATGGCTTCAGTCTGGTGCGCAAGGTCATCGAACGCGCGGGCAACGCGCTGCCCGCTACGCTCGACGGCAAGCCGTTCCGCGAGGCTGTCATGGCGCCGACGCGGCTCTACGTGAAGCCGGTGCTGGCAGCGCTCGCCAAGCATCCGATCAAGGCGCTGGCGCACATCACGGGCGGCGGCCTGCTCGAGAACATCCCCCGCGTGCTGCCCGAGGGCACCGCCGCCCACCTTCGCAAGGGCAGCTGGCCGCAGAGCGAACTCTTCGCCTGGCTGCAGAAAGTCGCCGGCATCGACGACATCGAGATGAACCGCACCTTCAACAACGGCATCGGCATGGTGGTCGTGATCGACGCTGCCGAGGCCGTAGCCTGCGCGGCGACGCTGCGCTCGGAAGGCGAGACCGTGCACGAGATCGGCGTGATCGCCGAGCGTGGGTCCGGCGCGCCCGTCGTCGTCGCCTGAGCAACCCTGCGCCGCGTGAGCGAGTCCACACCCGTCCCTTCGCGCGCGCTGATCGCGTCCAGCTACCTGCTGATTGCCGGGGCCCTGCTGTTGGTCATGTGGCAGGGCTTGCTGCCCGGCCTGCTGTGCGTCTGCATCGGCTTCCTGGGCACTCGATGGATCGCCCGCCTGCTGGACGCAACACTTCGAGGCTCCCGACGACTGAGTGCGAACGATCCGGCTTGGTCCATGACCCCGCAGTTTCCCCGTGTTGCCGCGGCGACCTTGGTGATGCTGGCGCCGATCGGCCTGCTGACGCTCGGGTTCGCGGAGGCTCGAGAATTCGTTCTGAACGCGCCTGAGCAATACCAGGAACTTCTCGACTTCATCGCCCGCACGGTGCTGGAGTTGCGGCTCAAGTTGCCCGCCATCGCCGCCTATCTCCCTGAAGGCTCTGCGGAGGTGCAACGTGTCATCGCCGGCTACCTGCGCGCCCAAGCCGGCTCGCTCGCGCTGACCGGTCGTGCGTGGCTGGGCGGCGTGCTGTTCGCGTACGTCGGCCTGATCGTCGGCTCATTGGCCGCCATTGCCAATCAACCTCCTTCGAACCGCCCGCTGGCCCGGCAACTCAGACATCGCATCGTCCTGTTCGGCGAAGCGTTCGGACAGATCGTCGCCGCGCAGTTCTGGATTGCGGCCTTCAATACCTTCCTCACGGCCATATTTCTGCTGTTCCTGCTACCGCTTTGGAAGATGGAGTTGCCCTACACCCCGGCGCTCATCACCCTCACCTTCGTCGCCGGGCTGGTGCCGATCGTCGGCAATCTCATCTGCAACACCGTCATCACGCTGGTGGGGCTTTCGGTTTCGCCGTTCGTGGCGCTGGCTTGCCTTGCGTTCCTGATCCTGATCCACAAGGCCGAATACCTTATCAACGCCAAGGTGGTCGGAAGCCGCACGCAAATGTCGGTCTGGGAGTTGCTGGCCGTCATGTTCGTGGCCGAAGCGGTTTTTGGTCCAGCGGGTCTGGTGGCGGCTCCGCTGTTTTACGCCTATCTCAAGAAAGAACTGAAGGCGGCCAGGCTCGTCTAGGGCATCCAATGTCCTGAATTGATCGATTCCAGTCCGACTCGGGATGGTTGATCGCCTTCCATTGCTGGAAAATCGGTCGCATCATCCACCGACATTCGAAAGTCGCCGCCCATGAAGACCTGTCTCATAGTGATCGATGCGCAGGAATCCTTTCGCCATCGCCCGTATTTCGACGATCGCAGTCTGGCACCCTATCTGGCGGCCCAGAATGCGTTGATCGCGGGCTTCGCTGCGGTCGGGGCGCCCATCGTGCGGGTCCTCCATAGCGATGGGCCAGCCGTTTCAGACAACCCCTTCGCGCTGGAATCCGGGCAGGTGCGGCCCATCGAAGGCCTGGCTGCCTTCGAGCCCGCGGCCACATTCACCAAGGGCCGCCACAGCGCACTTGTCGGCACCGGACTCGACGTCTGGCTGACCCGGAATCGCATGGATCGCATCGTGATCAGCGGCATCCGCACCGAGCAATGCTGCGAAACGACGGCGCGCCACGCCTCGGACCTGGGCTGGCAGGTCGACTACGTTCTCGATGCCACGCTGACCTTCGACATGATTCAGCCCGATGGCAAGACGCTACCGGCGGCCGACATCAAGATGCGCACAGCCACGGTGCTCGAAGGCCGGTTCGCCACGATCTGTGGCGTAGATCAGGCGCTGGCGCGGCTGGCATGAGTCCCATCCCTCGAAGCTTGCGCGTCGCAATCCTCGCGTTCGACGACGTAGAGGCGCTGGACCTGGCGGGGCCCTACGAGGTCTTCACCACAGCCAGCCGAATGCAGCAGCGAGACACGCCAGCCAGTCCGCCTCTTTTCGAGGTGACTTGCGTCGCACGTTCCAGGGGGCCGATCCGCATGCGAGCGGGGCTTTGCGTGCTGCCCGGTCACAGTTTCGACGACGCGCCGAATCCGGATGTGTTGATCGTGCCCGGCGGCGTGGTCGATGTCGCGATGCAATGCAGCGCGACGACATGAGCCTGCACCTCGTCGCACGCCTCGCCGGCGAGCCGCTGGCACAGCGGACAGCAAGACAGATGGATTTCGCATGGACCCGGCTCGACTGACGGGCGAAACGCCGATCCGCGTTGTCTTCGCGCTGCTGCCTCAAAGCCTGGTGCTCGACTGGGCCGGTCCGGCGGAAGCGCTCCGGATCGCGAATCAGCTGCTCGTGTCCGGGGGGCAGTCGCCGCGATTTGAATTGGTGTTTGCAAGTCCACAGTCGACCTCGGCGAGTTCGGCCGGCATTACCCTGACGGGCCTGCAGCCGCTGCCTTCGGACTGGAACGGTCCATCCTGGGTGGTCCTCGTCGGCTCGCCCGGCGAAACGATCGCTGTCGACAACGACCCGGCGCGGGCCCTTCTGCACTGGCTGCGCGGCTTGCGCCTCGAACGCGGACAACTGGAAGTCGTCACGGTGTGCGCTGGCGCCTTGCTGGCTGCCCATGCCGGCCTGTTGGCGGCCCGGCGGGCTACCACCCACCACCATCACCTCGATGAACTGCAACAGGTCGAGTCTCGTTGCGACGTCGTAGCCAATCGCGTTTTCGTGCTGGACCCGCCGATCTACAGCAGCGCGGGCGAAACGACCGGTATCGATCTGATGATTCACCGCATTGCCGAGACCTGCGGCGAACCGCTCGCGGCAAGGGTCGCGCAAACAATGGTCGTCGCGCTGCGGCGCGGGCCGAACGACCCCGAGCTCTCGCCCTTCCTGGCTTATCGCAATCATTTGCATCCCGCGCTGCATCGCGTGCAGGATGCTGTCAGCGCACAACCCCAGGCCGACTGGTCCGTGCCCCGCATGGCCGATGTTGCGCGCACCTCTCCGCGTCACTTGACCCGGCTGTTCGTGGAGCATGCCGGCGTGGCGCCGCTCGAATACCTGCGGCGCCTGCGCCTTGCTACGGCGCAACTGGCACTCCAGTCAGGTGCCAACGTCACGCGTGCCGCGGAAATCTCGGGATTCGGTTCCGATACGCAGTTGCGCCGCGCATGGCGGCAGTTCGGGCGACAGGATTCGTCGCCCTCGTCCGGCAAATTCCGCGCAAGCCGCTCTGCGGCGAACTAAAGGTATCCGCAGAAGCGCAGGACATGCCCGTCGGGCTCGCGGATCGCAAATTCGCGCAAACCCCAAGGCTGAGAGGTTGGCGGCTCCAGAACCACGACGCCGCGCCTCACATAGGCGGCATGCAATCCGTCGACATCGCGCCCTACATGGATCACGATCTCGCCGCGCCACGGCGAAGCTTCACGCCGGCCGCATTGCCAAAGGCGGATGTACACCGGGTCGCCGTAGCTTCGATCACCCTTTTTCACTCTCGCATAGCTTGGCGGTTCGCCGGCGATGAAGTCGAGTTCGAAGCCGAGCACGTCGCGGAAATAGCGGGCCGCGCGCGCCGCATCGGCCACCGGAAGCACCGGCTGGATGCCGTGAAATTCGTGCAGCGTGCCCAGATCAGCCGCAACGGGCGGTGTGGATTCCATCAGCTCTCCGCGCGTCGCAATGCGGCGACACGTTCGGCGATGGCGTCGATATCGAGCGCATCTTCGGCGTGCGCGAGATACGTCTCGAGGTCGCGCACGGCCTGCGCGCAATTGCCCTGCTCGGCATGTGCCAGCCCCCGATCCCGGTGTTCGGCCCAAGCCTCGGGAAGCAGCGCGATCAGCCGGTCTTGCACCGCGATCGCGCGCTGCCAGTCCTCCTGGGCGTGATGGATTTCCTTCAGGTTGCGCAGCATTCGTCCGATGATTTCGCGCGGCGTTGCGGGCTGAAGGTAAAGTCCCAACGGCACATCGAAGTCGCCGACCAGCCCGTTGCTGCGCTTGTAGGGTTCGAGCCGTTCGCTGAGCTCCTCGCGGGAAAGAGACTTTCCGGTGAAGGGATCGATGACCACCTGCCCTTTCGGCAAAGTGACCTTGAGCATGAAATGCCCAGGGAATCCGACGCCGCGCGCCTGCAGGCCAAGGCCGTGTGCAAGCTCCATCCACAGGACCGCGAGCGAAATCGGAATGCCGCGCCGGGTTCGCAGCACGGCATTGAGAAAGCTGTTGTCGGGGTCGTAGTAGTCGTTGACGTTGCCGCCGAAGTTCAGGTCATGAAAAAAGAACTGGTTGAGCGCCCGTAACCGTTGGAGCGGCGCCGCATCAGCCGGCAGTCGACGCTTGAGACGCGCGAGGAGTTGATCAACGTCGCCGAGCACCTGCTGCACGTCGAGTTCCGGATATTCGTCCTGGGCCAGGCTTGCTGCCGCCTCGAGCAATGGAAATTCTTCATCGCTCTTGACAAGCGAATCGAAATACTCGAGAGCGGTGGGCGCCGAGAAGCTGAACGTCATGTGGCTTTGTAGAGGAGCGGGCGGGGACCGTCAAGGCGTGCCGTTCAGTGCCGCGCGAAACTGCGCAGCTTGACGCCGACGACCGCGAGAACCGCGAAATAGAGCACGGCGCCGCCCGCAATCAACGCCGCCAGCAGCCCGATGCGTTGCAGACGCTCCGAACGCATACCGATCCAATCGAAATGCTGCGCACCCCAGATCAGCAGGGCGGAGAGCACCGCCGTGCCGATCAAAACCTGCAATAGGAACTTGCCCCAGCCCGGCTCGGGTTTGTAACTGCCGCGCCGGATCAATCCGATCAGCAGCCAGACCGCATTGACGAGCGCTCCAATGCCGATCGTGAGGGTGAGCGCCGCGTGCTGCAGCACCGGCACCAGCAAGAAGTTCAGAGCCTGTGTGAGGACCAGCACACTGACCGCGATCAACATCGGCGTGCGCATGTCATGCTTCGCGTAGTAACCGGGCGCCAGGACCTTGATCGCTACCAGGCCCATCAGGCCGACGCCATAGCCCATGAGCGCGACAGTCGTACGCTGGACATCGGTTTCGCCGAATGCACCGTTGTGGAAGAGCACGGCAACCAGCGGCTGCGAGAAAACCAGCAACGCCAGCGCGCACGGCGCCGACAGCAGGACCACCAGGCGCAGACCCCAATCCAGCATCGACGAATAGCGCGCGTCGTCCTTGGCGGCACGGGCGCCAGCGAGCTGCGGCATCAGAACCACGCCAAGGGCCACGCCCAGCATGGCGGTGGGAAACTCCATCAGGCGATCGGCATTGGTGACCCAGGTGACGCTGCCAGTCGCGAGGTGCGACGCGATCTGCGTATTGATGAGCAACGAAATCTGCGCCACGCTGACACCGATCAGCGCAGGGAGCATCAGCTTGGTGATTTTCCGTGTCGTCGGGTCATTCCACGAAGCACGAATCGCGCTGGCGCTGGCGCCGATCCGCGGCATCATGCCGAGGCCGCGCAATGCGGGAATCTGGAGCGCGAGCTGCAACGCGCCGCCGACCATCACGCCGACGCACTGGGCGTAGATCGGCTCGATGCCGTGCCGGCTAAACAAGGGCGCGCCAACGACGATCGACAGGATCAGCGCCACATTCAGCAGCACCGGCGAAGCTGCGGGAACCGCAAACTTGCGCCAGGTATTGAGCACACCGCCCGCCAATGCGACCAGCGACATGAAGCCGATGTACGGGAACATCCACCGCGTCATGACGACCGCGGCGTCAAAGCCGTGGGCGGTCTGCTTCAGGCCACTGGCCATGGCCCACACCATGAGAGGCGCCCCGATCACGCCGAGCACGCAGACGACTACGAGCGTCCAGGTCAGCAGGGTCGCCACATGGTCGACCAGATTTTTCGCTCCTTCGTCGCCCCGCTCGGTCTTGCAGGCCGCCAGAACGGGGACAAAGGCCTGGCTGAAGGCGCCCTCCCCGAACACCCGCCGGAACAGATTCGGGATCCGGAAAGCGACGTAGAAGGCGTCAGTCATCGCGCTGACGCCAAATACTGAAGTCATGAGGACGTCGCGGATGAGGCCGGTCACCCGGGAAGCGAGCGTCAACAACGAGACGGTAGAGGCGGATTTGAACAGGGACACGGGGCAGAAGTGTATGTGCCTGCCCGTGTTCTCCGGATGGAATAGGACGGGTCTGAACGCCTCGCCTATAATGGAGGGCTTTGCTGCATCATCCCCAGACACTCAAGGAATATCACCGTGGCATCCACCAAGCCCAAGAAAAAGAACCCGCGCCTCGCGTCGGGCCGTAAACGCGTCCGCCAGGACGTCAAGCTCAACGCCGCGAACACCTCGCTGCGTTCCAAATACCGCACCGCCGTGAAGAACGTCGAAAAGGCCGTCCTGGCCGGCGACAAAACCAAGGCGGCAGAACTCTTCGCGAAGGCCCAGAGCGTCGTCGACACCGTCGCCGACAAGGGCATCTTCCACAAGAACAAGGCTGCTCGCGACAAGAGCCGCCTCGCGGCCAAGGTCAAGAACCTGGCCCTCGCCCCTGAAAAGGCCGCCGCCTGACGCTTTCAGGCAAACAGCCCGGACTGGTTCGCTGGTCCGCCGTTTGATCGGGGTGCGCTGCAGCAAAGTAAAAAACCGCCTTCGGGCGGTTTTTTCATGGGCGCTCCCTTGAACGCTTCTATTTCTTATCGACTGCGACAGGCCTCGCGACGGCCACAGGCAGGGAATCCGGTACCAGGCAGGCTTCGGCGACTTGCAAGTCGTTGTCCTTGGCGAAATTGAGACAGAAATCCCAGGCCATGGGTTCGGCGTCGCGCAGTTCGCGATTGACGACGACGCACTTCACGCCGTTGATGACGGTTGGGACACACCAGGGCGAATAGTTCAGGTGGCTTCCCGGTTGGGGGCCACCGGGACGGAACGAGCACATCACGCCCGCCAAGCGTTCCGCCCAGTCACTCGGGCGAAATGTCCGGCCATCTCGAGTGATGCCCTGGATGAAAACTTCTTTGGCGTTGGGAGAAACCATCGGTTGGCGAGAGTGAATGCACGGGCTCGTGCTGCGCCGCACAACGATTCTATCCGGGGGTCCCTTGGGCGACATGCACAGGGGCATTGCTGTGATGAGCAATCCTCACTGAAGCCGTCAAACTGGACGCCTAGAATCCGCGTTCCCTTTTCCGGAGATACGCATGAGCGCCACTGCCGCCCCCTCCTCGCCCCACGTCATGAACACCTACGGGCGCCTGCCGATCGCGCTGTCGCACGGTCAGGGATGCCGAGTCTGGGACACCGAGGGGCGTGCGTACCTCGACGGCCTGGGCGGTATCGCGGTCAATACCCTGGGTCACAACCATCCCGAACTGGTGCCCGCGCTGCAGGACCAGATCGCCAAGCTGATCCACAGCTCCAATTACTACTACGTGCCCGGCCAGGAGCAGCTCGCAGCCAAGCTGACCGAACTCTCGGGACTGACCAACGCCTTTTTCTGCTGTACGGGCCTGGAGGCCAACGAGGCTGCGCTGAAGCTGGCGCGCAAGTTTGGCCACGACAAAGGCATCGAAAGGCCCGAAATCGTGGTTTACGAGGCCGCGTTCCATGGCCGCAGCATCGCCACGCTGTCCGCCACGGGCAATCCCAAGGTGCAAAAGGGCTTCGGCCCGCTGGTTGAGGGCTTCATTCGCGTTCCGCTCAATGATTTCGATGCGCTCAAGAAAGCCACCGAAGGCAACCCGAACGTCGTGGCCGTGTTCTTCGAGACCATCCAGGGCGAAGGCGGTATCCATCCCATGCGCTGGGAATACCTGCGCCAGGTCCGCCAGCTCTGCGACGAGCGCGACTGGCTCATGATGATCGACGAGGTGCAGTGCGGCATGGGGCGCACGGGCAAGTGGTTTGCTCATCAGTGGGCCGGCATCAAGCCGGACGTGATGCCGCTTGCCAAGGGCCTGGGTTCGGGCGTGCCGATCGGCGCCGTCGTTGCGGGACCACGCGCCGCCCACATTTTCGGGCCGGGCAATCATGGCACGACCTTCGGCGGCAATCCGCTCGCCATGCGCGCCGGCATCGAGACGATCCGCATCATGGAAGAGCAGAAGCTCCTGGATAACGCAGCCAACGTCGGGTCGCACCTGAAAGGCGCGCTGGAGCGCGAACTGGGCACCGTGCCCGGCGTGACGGAGATCCGCGGCCAAGGACTGATGCTCGGCATCGAACTCGACAGGCCCTGCGGCGTCATCCTCAACCGCGCCTGTGACGCAGGTCTGCTCCTGAGCGTGACGGCCGACAGCGTGATCCGCCTCGTGCCGCCGCTGATCCTCAGCATTGCCGAAGCGGACGAGATCGTCGCGATCCTGGCGCCGCTGGTGAAAACCTTTCTCGCGGAGCCTCTGCCATGACAGCCCAGCCGACCATCAGACACTACCTGCAGTTTTCGGATTTCACCGCAGACGAGTATGCGTACGTGCTGGCGCGCGCCGCACTGATCAAGAAGAAGTTCAAGGCTTACGAAAAGCACCAGCCGCTGGTCGACCGAACGCTGGCCATGATCTTCGAGAAGGCCTCGACCCGCACGCGCGTGAGCTTCGAGGCCGGCATGTACCAACTGGGCGGCAGCGTGGTGCATCTCACCACAGGCGATAGCCAACTGGGCCGTGCCGAGCCCATCGAGGACAGCGCCAAGGTCATTAGCCGCATGGTCGACCTGGTGATGATCCGCACCTTCGAGCAGACCAAGATCGAGTCCTTCGCCGCGCATTCGCGCGTGCCGGTGATCAACGGGCTGACCAACGAATTCCACCCTTGCCAAATCCTCGCGGACATCTTCACCTACATCGAGCACCGCGGCTCGATCGCGGGCAAGACGGTGGCCTGGGTCGGTGACGGCAACAACATGGCCAATACGTGGCTGCAGGCCAGCGAGATCCTGGGCTTCACGGTCCATGTGAGCACGCCGAGCGGCTATGAGGTCGACCAGTCGATCGCGGGAATCCGCTCCTCGGAGAGCTACAAGGTGTTCAAGGACCCCATGGAAGCCTGCCGCGGCGCCGACCTCGTGACCACCGACGTCTGGACCAGCATGGGCTACGAAGCCGAAAACGAAGCTCGCCGCGCGGCCTTTGCCGATTGGTGCGTCGATGCGGAAATGATGCGCGAGGCGCAACCCGACGCTCTGTTCATGCACTGCCTGCCAGCACACCGTGGCGAGGAAGTCGAGGCCGATGTGATCGATGGACCGCAATCGGTCGTCTGGGACGAGGCCGAGAACCGGATGCACGTCCAGAAAGCCCTCATGGAGTACCTCCTCCTCGGGAGGGTCTAGCTCGCCCCCAGGTTGCCCCGCACTTCGTGTCGGGGCGCCCACCCCCTGCCGGGGGCGCAGCCCGTGGCCCGGCGGAGCCGGTTCCACGGCTACCCACGAACAGGCGCGCTACGCGCAGCCGAAGACAAAGCGCAACGCCGGTATTCACCGGCCGGCGAAGCCAAGCCCGTTGGTGAAACACCGCGGAACCGGCTTTGCCGGGCCGCTGGTGTTGCCCCCGGTAGGGGGTGGGCGGGCTACACGAAGTGAGCCCAACCTGGGGGCGAGTTGTTTTAAAACGACACCACGACCCCATTCGCGGCGCTAACTTCGCGCCATGAACCAAAAACTCTGGGATATTTCGCCGCCGGTGCATGAAGGCGCGCCAGTATTTCCGGGCGACACGCCCTATCGGCAGCGCTGGGCCGCCACCATTTCACCGGGCTGCCCGGTGAATGTCAGCGAGATCACGTTGTCGCCGCACGTCGGCGCCCATGCCGACGCGCCACTTCACTACGACCCCGCCGGCGCCACGATCGGCAACGTCGACCTCTTCCCGTATCTGGGCCCTTGCCGGGTGATTCATGCCATCGGATGCGGGCCGTTGATCGAATGGCGGCATCTTGCGCATGCTGTCGAAGGTCTGCCACCGCGCGTGCTGGTGCGTACCTACGAACGTGCACCAACCGCTTGGGACGGTGCCCTCGCGGCCTATGCCCCCGCCACCATCGAGCGCCTCGCCGCGATGGGCGTGAAACTGATCGGCATCGACACCGCGAGCATTGACCCGGCCGAGAGCAAGACGCTCGAAAGCCATCAGGTCATTCGCCGCCTCGGCCTTCGTGTGCTCGAAAACCTCGTCCTCGACGACGTTCCCGAAGGCGACTACGAACTCATCGCCCTGCCGCTCAAGTTCGTGAGCGCGGATGCCTCTCCTGTTCGCGCGGTTCTGCGCGAACTTCACCCAAGCCAGCCATGACACTCGACGACTGCCGCCAACTCGATGCCCAGGACACTCTCGCTATCCTGCGCGACCAGTTCTCCCTGCCCGAGGGCGTGATCTATCTCGACGGCAACTCGCTGGGCGTGCTGCCCAAGGCCGTCCCCGCGCGCATCGCCGCCGTGATCGCCCAGGAATGGGGCGAGGGGCTCATCCGATCATGGAACAGTGCCGGCTGGTTCGACCTGCCGCAGCGACTGGGGGACAAGGTGGCTCGGCTGATCGGCGCGGCGCCCGGCGAAGTTGTCTGCACCGACAGCACGTCGATCAATCTCTACAAGGTGCTCTTCGCCGCCCTCAGTCAAGTCAGCCAGGCGGCAGCCGGCGACAAAGGCAAGCGTCGCATCGTTCTCAGCGAGCGCAGCAACTTTCCGACCGACCTCTACATCGCCGAATCGATGTGCCGCGAGCGCGACTTCACGCTCCGACTGATCGACGTGAGCGATCTGCCCGCCGCGCTCACGGACGAGGTTGCAGTCCTGATGCTCACCCATGTCAACTACCGCACCGGCGCGATGCATGACATGAAGGCAGTCACCGCCGCGGCCCACGCAGCCGGCGCACTCACGGTGTGGGACCTCGCGCACAGCGCGGGCGCGGTGCCGGTGGCACTGAACGACAGCAATGCCGACTACGCGATCGGCTGTGGCTACAAGTACCTGAACGGCGGTCCCGGCGCGCCGGCCTTCGTCTGGGTGCACACCCGGCACGCCGGCCAGTTCCAACAACCGCTTTCGGGCTGGTGGGGGCACGCGGCGCCCTTCGAGTTCACGCCGCACTATCGCCCCGCGCCGGGCGTGGCGCGCTATCTCTGCGGCACCCAGCCCATCGTTGCGCTGGCTGCCCTCGAATGCGGCCTCGACACGGTGCTCGCAGCAGACGCGTTGGCGGACGGCCAGGGCAGCATGGCGGCGTTGCGCCGAAAGTCGCTGGCGCTGACCGACACCTTCATCGCGCTCGTGGAAGCACGCTGCCCCGGCAAATTCACGCTCGTGACCCCGCGCGATCACGACCTGCGCGGCTCCCAGGTCTGCCTCGCACTTCGCGACGGCGGCCCGGGCGCCTACGCGATGGTCCAAGCACTGATTGCGCGCGGCGTGATCGGCGACTTCCGTGCCGGAGACGCGCAGATGCCCGACATCCTGCGCTTCGGGTTCACGCCGCTGTATCTCCGGTTCGAGGAAGTGTGGGATGCGGTCGAGCACCTCGTCCAGGTGCTCGAGCGCGAGGAATGGAAACGCCCCGAGTTCAATCAAAAACAGGCCGTGACCTGAGGAATTACGATGAGTACCGAAAAAATCGTCCACGACGAAAAGGCGCAGCTCGATTTCAGCGGGTCGATGAGCTACACCGACTATCTGAGCCTGGACGCGATCCTGACATCCCAGCACCCGCGATCGCCGGCGCACGATGAACTGCTCTTCATCATCCAACACCAGACAAGCGAGCTATGGATGAAGCTCATGCTGCATGAGCTTCGCGCGGCGATCCGCTGTATCGCGGGAGACGATCTGTCGAGCGCCTTCAAGATGCTGGCGCGCGTGTCGCGCATCATGGAGCAGCTGGTGCATGCATGGGATGTGCTGGCGACCATGACGCCACCCGAGTACAGCGCGATGCGTCCCTACCTCGGGAGCTCCAGCGGCTTCCAGAGCTGGCAGTACCGGTGCATCGAGTTCGCGCTCGGCAACAAGAACGCCGCCATGCTCAAGCCGCACGAGCACCGCGCCGACCTGCTGGCCGAGGTTGAGCAGGCCTGGCGCTCGCCGTCCCTCTACGACGAGGCGCTGCGCCTGCTGGCACGCCGCGGCATCGACGTGCCAGCGGATCACCTCGAACGCGACTGGTCGCGCCCCTACGAGGCGAGCGACGGCGTCGAGCAAGCCTGGCTCAAGGTATACCGCGACCCGAAGAATCACTGGGAGCTCTACCAGCTCGGCGAGGAACTCACCGATCTCGAGGACGCCTTCCGCCTTTGGCGTTTCCGCCACGTGACGACGGTTGAGCGCGTCATCGGCTTCAAACGTGGCACAGGTGGCACCGGCGGCGTAAGCTATCTGCGCAAGATGCTCGACGTTGTGCTCTTCCCCGAAATCTGGAAGCTGCGAACGGATCTGTGACCGAGGGGGAGCACCCCATGACGGAGACAAGAAAATGGAGGTGACCCATGTTCAGTGACGACGAACTCGCTCAATTGCGTGCACACGGCATCGTTCTCTTTGCCAAGCGCGTGATCTTCGACGCGCAACCGCCGATGTCCGCCGAGCAGATCGCCGCCGTGCAGGCGGTCTGCGCCGGGCCGCTTCCACCAGACATCCTTTCGCTCTGGCGCGCGACGGCTGGCGGCCGCCTCGACTACGACCTCCATCTGCATATGAACGGCAACGAGGAGTCCTTCAACTGGAATGAACTCTTCTGGAACGGCAGCGACACCTACCACGACCTGCAAGGCTGGATCGACCATGAACTCGCGGGTGCCAAGGAAGCCGCCGCCGAAAGCGCCGACGCCTGGGACGGCAAACTGACCCTGCTGCCTTTCGGCGGCTTCGAATACTGCGACCGTGTCTATGCGGTGGTCGAATCAGGCGCCGACTACGGCCATGTCCTCGCCTGGAAGCAAGGACTCCCTTCGGCCTGGGCGCATGAGATGCACGAAGACGGGATGACAACCGTGGCCCACGATCTGTGCGCGGCCTTCGAGGCGCTGCATCTCGACGAAGATCCGCTCAAGCCGGCAGGCGAATATTTCACCGGGCAGACGCTCATCGAATACCTTGACGAAAGGCACGAGGACCACGGCCTGTCCATCGAATTGATGGACAAGCTGATCGCCTTCTATCGACAGGCGATGGTCGACTGGCGATCCGCGCTCGCCGACGGTACGCTGGGCCAAAACGGCGCGCTCTCGCGCATCGCACTACGGCATGCGGTCGCCACGGACGACGCAACGCTGGTCGAAAAGCTGGCCGCCTCAGGCGTTGCGCTCGACGGACCGTTGGCCGGCAGCGCGATCGCAACCGACTTGGCGCTCAGCCACGGCGCGCACGCGGCGGCGGCGGCCCTCGTGCGTGCCGGTGCGCCTGTGGCGCACGACGCGCTGGACTACATCGACAGCGCTGTGTCACCGGAACTCGTCGACCTGCTGCTCTCGCGCGGCGCCGAGCCCACTGCCACGGCCATCGCCGAGTGCGTGGCCTGCGGCGCACCCGCGGCCGCGCGCCTGATCGCCGACGCCTATGGGCGGCAGCATGACGACCTTCCGACCGCATACGCCACCGTCAGGGACGGAATGCTCGCAGAACTCGAATCGTCGCTGGTCGAGGTCCACGCCGGGAGGCTGACCCACTACCTGGGGCCCGTCGGTCTCGCAAAGCGCGTAGACCACCTGCAGAGCTTCAGCCTCTGAATCAAGCGTCGTAGAGCCAGGGGACGTCTAGCAGCTTGGCGCCGAACAAACGCAATGCCGCATCGCGTCCCATGCGCACGAGGCCGGTCGCGTGAAAGATCTCGCCGTTGCGCCGGGCCCGCGCCTGCACATTGGCATTGCGTTCCCAACGCGCGCTGGCGTAACGCGCGAAGGCTGCTGGCACCTCTGCCGCGGTGCCGCCGTCCAGTGCCTCCGCCAGTGCAACGGCGTCCTCGATCGCCATGCCCGCGCCTTGCGCCAGATAGGGCAGCATGGGATGCGCCGCATCGCCGACCAAGGCGACGCGGTCGCCGGCCATCTGACGAGGACTGGTGAGCGGTGGCCGGTCATTGAGCGTCCATGCTCGCCATGAAGGCACCGACTCGAGCAAAGCCTGAAGCTCACCGCAGGTGCGGCCGGTCGCATATTGCAGCGCCGAGAGGCTGGTTGCTTGATCCCAGTCGCGCGCATCGCCGACGGGTGCCGCCTCGGCGAGCACGACGACGTTGAGCGCGTCGCCTCGGCGAACAGGATAAGCCACCGCATGCAGCCGGGGACCCAACCACACATCGACCCTCGTGCTGCGGAGCGCGGCGGGCAACGCCGACTGGTCGACCATCGCGCGCCATGCCGTATGACCGGTGGCACGGGGCGGTGTCGCGTCTTCGATCACACAGGGGCGCACCGTGCTCCATAGGCCGTCGGCACCAATCAGCGCATCGCCCTCCCACACACGAGCGTCGGTACTGGCCACACAGACGGTGTCGCCGCGCGCAGTCACCTCCGTCACGCGAGCGCCGGTGGTGAGCTTGACGGCGCCGCTCCCGCGCACCGCCGACAGCAGGACCGCGTGCAGATCGGCGCGATGGACGCAGAGATAAGGCGCCGCGTAGTTGTGCAGCATGGCATTTCCGAGCCGCAGCCGGGCGATTTCCTTGCCATCGATCGCGCTCTGAACGACGAGCGCTTCCGGCCTCGCGGCAATGCGCATCAGGCCTTCCGAGACACTGAGTGCCTGCAGTCGCCGCGTCACGTTGGGGCCGAGTTGAATGCCAGCGCCGATTTCTGCAAAGGCGACAGCTTGCTCGAGCAGGTCGATCCGATGGCGCCGGCGCCCCAGCGCGAGCGCACTCGCGAGGCCCGCGATGCCTCCTCCTGCAATCAGGACGTGCGCAGACATCGTGCGGTCTCAGTGCGAGCGCGCGACGCTCGATTTGCTTCCGTCGACCGCCTTGCCGCTCGCCGTCGAGCAACTGCCGCAGCTCTCGCACGAACCGCAGCCCGAGGTCTTGCCAAGCGACGCCGCCAGTTGCTGCGCGCGTTCAGCATCGACAAGGCCCGCGCGCTGCGAGCCGGCGGCGACCTTGGCCGCGGCTGCGCGGCGCCAGCTGCCGGGCATCCAGCGCCAAACGGCATAGATCGCGGCGAGTGCGACGATCAGCGCGACGACGATTTGTTGTGTCATCTCATCCTCCTGTGAGCGCCAGGGCCACCCGATAGGTGATCCAGCACGCAATGTAGGCGAGTCCGAACAGGTAGCCGGCCATGATCCATACATAGCGCCAGGAACCCGTCTCGCGTTTGACGGCCGCCAGCGTCGAGATGCATTGTGGCGCGAACACATACCAGACCAACAACGACAGTGCGGTCGCGAGCGACCAACTGCCCGCGATCAGCGGAGCCAGCTGCCCCGCAACGTCGTCGCCGGTGGCCGAAAGCGCATAAACCGTACCCAGCGCGCCTACTGCCACCTCGCGTGCCGCCATGCCCGGCACGAGCGCGATCGAGATCTGCCAGTTGAAGCCGATGGGCGCGAAGATGTGCTCCAGGCCACGGCCTATCATTCCGGCCAGGCTGTACTGAATCGCAGGGCCGGTCGCGCCTTCGGGCGGCGACGGAAAGGTCGACAGGAACCACAGCAGGATCGTGAGCGTCAGGATGATCGTCCCGACGCGCTGAATGAAGATCCATGCCCGCTCGTAGAGCCCCAGCGCCAGATTTCGCAGGTTGGGCCAGCGGTAGGCCGGCAGTTCCATCATCAGTGGCGAATGCTGCTTGTTGTCGCGGAAGCGCTTCATGACCCAGGCCACGGCCATCGCGGAGACGATGCCGAAGAGATACAGCGCGAACAACACCACACCCTGCAGATTGAACACACCGCCGATGGTGCGCGCCGGAATGAACGCCGCAATCAGCAACGCATAGACCGGCAGACGCGCCGAGCAGGTCATCAGCGGCGCGATCATGATCGTCGTGATCCGGTCGCGCCAGTTGGTGATGGTGCGCGTGGCCATCACGCCAGGAATTGCGCAGGCGAAGCTCGACAAAAGCGGAATGAATGAGCGGCCCGACAGGCCGACGGTGCCCATCAAGCGGTCGAGCAGGAACGCCGCGCGCGGCAGGTAGCCGGAATCTTCCAGGGCCAGGATGAACAGGAACAGGATCAGGATCTGCGGCAGGAACACGATCACCCCGCCGACGCCGGCGATGATGCCGTCGACCAGCAAACTCTGGAGCATTCCTTCCGGCACGTAGTGCTTGATGAACTCGCCGAATGCGGTGGTCGCATCCTTGATGGCGTCCATTGGCACCTCGGCCCAGCTGAACACGGCCTGGAACATCAGGAACATCGTGAGCGCCAGCACCAGCATGCCCCACACCGGATGCATCACGACGCGATCGATGCGGTCGCTGGTCGCCAGGCTGCCCACCGGCTCATGCACGGCGACGGAGAGGATTCGCCTCACCTCGCGCTGGGTTTCGAGCACGTCGTCGAGTGCCGGGGCCTGCCAGGCGCGCGGCACCGCGGCAGCCACCGGCAGGTCAAGCGCTTCGATGAGGTCCTGTGCGCCGTTGCTGTGCACGCCTACCGTCTCGACCACCGGCACGCCGAGTTCTCGAGCGAGGACGGCGCTGTCGACCACGATGCCCTGCTTCCTGGCCATGTCGGTCATGTTCAGCGCCACCACCATCGGCAGGCCCAGGCGCTTGGCCTCGAGCACGAGCCGCAGGTTGAGACGCAGATTGGTCGCATCGGTCACGCACACCAGCAGCTCGGGGGGCGCCTCCTTGCTCTTGCCCGTGACGACGTCGCGCGTGACGGCCTCGTCGGCGGACAGCGCGTTGAGGCTGTAGGCGCCCGGCAGGTCCAGCACGAAAACGCGGCGACCGGCTGCCGTCCGCAAAGTGCCTTCCTTGCGCTCGACGGTCACGCCCGCGTAGTTGGCGACTTTCTGGCGGCTGCCCGTCAGCAAGTTGAACAACGCCGTCTTGCCGCAGTTGGGATTGCCCAGCAGCGCGATGCGCTCCGGCGGGTTCGTCGACACGGCGGCACCAGGCTGGAACGTGAGGGTCGCCTCAACCATGGCCGGCTGCTCCCGGCGTCACGCGAATCAACGATGCCTCGTGACGGCGCAAGGCAAAGGTCGTGTGGCCCAGCCGAACGGC
The DNA here is from genome assembly GCF_056397705.1 of Variovorax sp. 05L425. Taxonomy (NCBI): domain Bacteria; kingdom Pseudomonadati; phylum Pseudomonadota; class Betaproteobacteria; order Burkholderiales; family Comamonadaceae; genus Variovorax; species Variovorax sp. 05L425. The sequence goes on from NZ_JBFTNY010000009.1 coordinate 70,227, forward strand.
CAGGGGCTCACGACCGGGAACGCCATTGGCGACGATGCACACCGCTTCACCGGGGACGAATCCGATCTCTGTGAGCCGCAAGACCAATTCGCGGTCTTCCGACGAATCGGGCCGAAGCACGTCGAGCACGGTGGCCCATTGGCGGCTGGGAAGCTGATGGAGGCTGATGGCGGCCAAGGCCGCACCGGTCATTGTGGTCACCCGCGGAATCCGAATCTTCAAAATGAGAATTATTCTCGAAATCGAGGACCAGCGGGCGAATAGGCTGGCGAAGGCCACAAGCATTCATGAATTGGCACAACAACGCGCGCTTTCAGGCCCTTCAGATTCATTTGTCAGAAACGTCTCGAAAGCTCTCGGATGAGTTACTGAAAGATACATTGAAGGCTACACTGCGCCGATAAAAAATCGGTTCAGGGAGTTTCAGTGATACATAGCAACGCTATCGGCCAGCGGTTTTTGGCACGCCTGTCCAATGCCCGGACGGGGCCCGCGAACTTCGCGCTTCGCGGCTTCCATCAGTTCGGCCTTCCTCGTCATCCAGCGATCCAGCCGTGAGCGCGGCTGCGATGACGCGCGCCCTGCGGGGCTGCGCAGCCTTGCCCGTCGTTTTTGTACTTGGCGCATGCGGGACACCTCCGGCACAGGACTACGGCGGCAGTTGGATGCCCGTGAACAGGTTCCAGGACACGCCGGCTGAGATTCCACTGTCTCCGGCCTACACCTTCTACGCCACGCCCATCGATGCAACGCTGAAGACGATGCTCGAGCGATGGGCGACGGACAGCGGCCTGAAGCTCTCCTTCCGCTTGGGCTCCGACTTCGCGCTGTACAAGCCCGTCGCCCGGATCCGCACCACGGATCTCCAGGCGGCGGCATCCGAGCTGACCGCCGTCTACGCGGCGCAAGGCGTCTCCGTCACGGCTGATAGCAAGCAAATCCTGGTGCAGCCCGCCAGCGATACCCACGTCGGTCCAGTGTCGCCCAACGACCGAGGCGATCCTTGCCAAACCGGGCTTTGCTGATGTTCAACAAGAATTCCTCCACTCCGAAAATCGACGAGGCCGTTGCCAAGGCCGTCGATTTCGAGCTCACCATTGCCGATATCGCGCGCCGCAGCGAGCGGCGCGCATGGGGCGTGGCAATCAGCGCCATCGCCATGGCGCTGATTCTTGCGGGCGGCTGCTTCTACATGCTGCCGCTCAAGGAAAAAGTGCCGTTCCTCGTCATGGCCGACGCCTACACGGGCACGAGCACCGTCGCCCGCCTCACCGATGACGTCGTCAACCAGCGGATCACCGCCAGCGAAGCCATCAATCGCAGCAACGTCGCTCATTTCGTGCTGGGGCGAGAGTCGTACGACCTGGCGCTGACAAACCTGCGTGACTGGACCACCGTCCTGACGATGTCATCGCCCGGCGTCGCTGCTGCCTACACGAGCCTGCATTCGTCACTCAACCCGGACAGCCCTTTCAAGACCTACGGCAAGGACCGCGCGATACGCGTGAAGATCTTGAGCATCGTCCTGCTCAACGGCGGCGCCAAGGCCACCCCGAGAGGAGCCACGGTGCGCTTCCAGCGCAGTCTCTTCGACAAGCAGACCGGCGCCAGCCGGCCGTTGGACAGCAAGGTCGCGACGATGGAGTTCACCTACAAGCCCAACCTGAAGATGGACGAACAGCACCGGATCGAGAATCCGCTGGGCTTCCAGGTCACAAGCTATCGCGTCGACCAGGATTACGCCTCGGCGCCGCCCGAAGAAATTCCCGTCTCGTCAGCGCCCGATCTCGTCGTTCCGCCGCCGCCAATCGCCGAGCAGGGCGCGACCGAAGCGCCCGCGACAACTGCAAGCGCCGGGGCGCAGCGCCGATGAACCCGTCGAATCGATTTTCTCTGGCCGCCGTCGTGTGCGTCGTCGCGGCCATTGCCATGCACAACGCCAGCGCACAGGCGGTGCAGCTCTACGAATACCAGACTGACAGCATCTATCAGGTACGCGCCGGATTGGGCATCACCACGCAGATCGAGCTGAGCCCCAATGAAAAGGTCCTCGACTACAGCACTGGGTTCAGCAACGGCTGGGAGCTGACCCGGCGCGACAACGTCTTCTATCTGAAGCCCAAGAATGTCGACGTCGACACGAACATGTCGATCCGCACGGAGACGCACGCCTACATCTTCGAGTTGAAAGTCGTCGCCACCGATTGGACGACGCTGGAATCCGCGCGCGCCGCTGGCGTCCAGTACAAGATCAGGTTCAGCTATCCGTCCGATGCGAGCTTCTCGAATGAAGTCGTCAAGGCCGAGCGCGCGCCGGAACTCAGCACCTCGCTGGTCAAGGGCCGCGCATACAACTTCGACTACGACTACGCGACCCGCAGCACGGGCGCGCCGTGGCTGATCCCCGCGAGCGTCCACGACGACGGGCGATTCACGTACATCAAGCTGAGCGACATGAAGCAGTTCCCTACCGGGAACTTCCCTTCGATCTACATGCGCCAGGCCGAGCACGGCGAAGACTCGGTGGTGAACACCACCGTCGAGGGCAACACCATCGTCGTTCACGGCACCTACCCCTACCTGATCGTTCGCCATGACAGCAACGTCGTGGGCCTCAGAAGGAACACCGTCAAGTGAGCCAGAACGACACTCCGGGGAGCGACAACACCTTCGCGCCCGACAACCCCTATTTCGACCGCTTTCAACAGGCCGATCCCCCCGATCTGGATGCTGCCGCGCCCGAATTGAGGAGCAGCGAGATGCGTCGCATGAACCGACGCGCCCTGGGCTTTCTGGCGGGCATCGTCGTTCTGCTCGCGGCAGCTGCGCTATGGATGTTCGACAGCGTGCTCCAACGCAAGGACGGCCAAAAAAAGCCGCTCGAAGAGACGGTCACCGTCCCTGCGGCGCCACAGCCACACCTGCCGCCGCCTCTTCCCGCGACACGCCAGGCCGAAGCCATAGCGCTCGCACCGCCGCTGCCGGCGCTACCCCCGCAAACCCAGCTGGCCACGACCAGACAGGGGCCGCATCAACCAAGCTTGATGGAGCGCCGCATGATGTCGGCCGAGAGTTCCGCCGCCATCGGAGTGGGCAGCAACAACGCGCGGCCACCCTCCTCGCCTGCGGCTCAGTCTGCAGGCCCGTTCGGCGGCCCAGGCTCGGAACAGGGCATCCCGCCCAATAGCGCATATTCGGCGAAGGCACTGGCGCAGACATCCAGCGCCGAGCCACTCATCCGGCCTGACACATTGATGCTGCGCGGAACCTACATCCGCTGCGTGCTCGAGACCCACGTCGTTACCGACATCCCCGGCTTCACTTCGTGCGTCGTCACCGAGCCCGTCTACTCTTTCAGTGGCAAGCGCCTGCTGCTGCCCAAGGGTTCCAAGGTGCTCGGCAAGTACAGCACCGAACCGAACGGTCCTCGCGTGGCCGTCATCTGGGACCGCATCGTCACGCCCACCGGCATCGACGTGAACATGGCCAGCCCAGGCGTCGACAGCCTCGGCGGCGCGGGCCATCCAGGCCACCTCGACGAGCATTGGGGGGCGCGTATCGGCTCGGCCATGTTGATCAGCCTCTTCAGCGACGCATTCAAGTACGCGGCCGCCGAATACGGCCCCAGCGGCACGACTGTCGGCAGCGGCGGAGTCGTCGTCCAGTCGCCCTTCGAAAGCTACACGGCCCAGACGCTGCAAAGCCTTGCCACGCAAGCCGTCAGACGCGCGGCCAATCGGCCGGCCACCGTGACCATCCATCAGGGGACCGTCGTGAATGTCTATGTCGCCAAGGACGTGGATTTCAGCGGCGTGGTCGCGCGCTACTGAACCATCGACACGATCGGATTGCACGCCATGACTGACGAACCCGTTGCCGCCGTCTCGAACGAATTCCTGGCCTACCAGTATGAAGTACTGGGCATCCAGGACTACATGACCTCTTCGGAGGTCACCGAAATCTGCATCAACCGACCGGGCGAGCTCTATCTGGAAAGGCGCGATGGCTGGCACCGGAAAGAGGCGCCTGGCCTGACCTTCGCCCGAGCCCTGCAGTTCTGCACCGCCGTCGTCAACGAAAGCAACACAGGCCAGCGCATCACGGACGCCAATCCCGTCGTGTCGCTGACCTTTCCCACCGGCCAGCGCGCTCAGTTCGTCATTCCACCGGCCTGCGAAGCCGGCAACATATCGATCACGATCCGGCTGCCCTCGAAGCAAATGAAAACCCTGGCCCAGTACCAGGAGGACGGCTTCTTCGATCAGATCCTCGAAGAGGGGAACGGCATCGGCGAGCAAGACCGCGAACTGCTCGAACTGCGCGCGGCGCGCCGCTACGCCGACTTCTTCCGGCAGGCCGTTCTCAGCAAGAAGAACATCGTGGTCTCCGGCGCCACCGGCAGCGGCAAGACGACCTTCATGAAATCGCTGGTCCGCCACATCCCGGCGGAAGAGCGGCTGGTCACCATCGAAGATGCGCGCGAGCTTTTCATCGACCAGCCCAACGTCGTGCATCTTCTCTACGCCAAGGGCGGCCACAGCACCAGCAACGTCACGGCCAAGAGTTGCATGGAAGCGTGTCTGCGCATGAAGCCCGATCGCATCATCCTCGCGGAGCTGCGCGGCGACGAATCGTTCTACTTCATCCGGAACTGCGCCTCCGGGCATCCCGGCTCCATCACGAGTTGCCACGCCGGCAGCACCGACCAGACCTGGGACCAGCTCGCGCTGATGGTCAAGGCCTCCGCCGAAGGCGCAGGACTGGAATTCGCCACCATCAAGCGCCTTCTGATGATGACCATCGACATCGTGGTGCACATGAAGGCGCACGCCGGGCGCCGCTACCTCACCGGCATCGACTTCAGCCCCGGTCGAATGTCCCCCCCGAACACCGCCTAGTCATCGGGCCGCAACGAACAAACAAGAAATGGGAGAACGCGTTGTGCTACCTGGAATTGAAATGATGGGCTGCCCGAACCTCGCGGTTCCGGCAACCGTGATGCGCCACGTCGTCGATGTCGAATCGGGCGCCAACCCCTATGCGATCGGCGTTGTGGGCGGACGGCTGGCACGTCAGCCGAAGAGCCTGGACGAAGCGGTGGCAACGGCACGCATGCTGGAGGCCAAGGGATACAACTTTTCCCTCGGCATCGCCCAGGTCAACCGGGCCAACCTCGGGAAGCACGGGCTCGACACGCACGAGAAGGCCTTCGATCCCTGCTCGAACCTGCTGGCCGGCTCCCGCATCCTCGCCGATTGCCACACAAGCGCCGGCGGGCACTGGGGGAAGGCATTCAGTTGCTATTACTCGGGCAACTTCGTGACGGGATTCGAGCACGGCTACGTACAGAAGATCTACGACTCGATCAGCCGCGGCAGCACGGTCGCCGGCACTGGCACCACGGCGGCGACGATTCCGCTGCGACAGGCCGCACGTTCGGCAGTCTCCTCGTCCATTGGCGCCAAAGGAAACACGACTGCGCGCGCAACCAGCGCACCTGACCGGATCGCCATGCGCAGCATGACGATGGACCACGAACCAAGCATGCCGATTGCACCCGACACCACGACCGCTGGACCGGTGACCAACGCAGGCGCCGGCGGCGGATCGAACATCTTCGTGCCGCAGGTGCGCGGCCCGGGCGATTCGCGAGCCACTTCGACAGCTCCCGCCGGCCGGACTGGCCAGCGCAAGGGAGGCCTGGACGGCGCGTTCGTCTTTTGACGGCCCAGGCGATCCGGCTGCGTGATCGCGGCCACCCAGAAAGCGGCGCAGACCGCCTTTTCATCCAACCAGAGAGGAAAACCTGAAATGCAAACTCAACACGTCACCTGCAACCTTGCCCATTCATCCCGACGCGCCCGTCTGCGCTCGCTCCTCGACACGACGCTCGTCGCTGCCCTCCTCGCGCCCGGCCTGGCCGCGGCCCAGGTCGGTGGCTCTGAAGCACTGACCACCACCTGCGGATTCCTCGGCAGCATCCTGAGCCTGCTGAATGCGGCATCGGTCGTGGTCGTCACCATCGCGGTCATCTTTTCGGGCTACCAGATCGCCTTCGCGCACAAGCGCATTTCCGATGTCGCCCCCGTCATGATCGGCGCCATCCTGATCGGCGCGGCGAGCCAGATCGCCAAGATGTTCCTCTCCAGCAGCTCGGGCAGCAACGCCTGCTCTACCGGCACCTCCAGCATCTGGACGCCCACGATGGATCACCTGGCCTCGGCGGTGCAGCTGCTGGCCTCGCATGCTTGAGAACCCGATGTTCCGCGGCTGCACCCGCCCGCCCATGTTCCTGGGCGTGCCCTACGTGCCCTTTTTCATGGGCGCGGGCGGATGCATGTTGCTCGCGATGTACTTCAACCTGTTCTATCTGCTGTTGACCCCGCCGGTGATCTTCGTCATGCGACAGATGGCGCGACGCGACGAAATGATCTTCCGGCTGCTGGGGCTTCGGCTGCAGTTCCGCCTCAGGGCCCGGAACATCCAACAGCACGACGGCATGTGGGTCTTCACGCCCAACAGCTACCGAGGCCAATCCAAGGACGACAGCTGACCATGTCGAAACCACTATTCAGTCCCGATACAGCCATCGGTGAGTTCGTCTCGCTGTCCACCCACGTCTCGCCGGCAGTCATCAAGACCACCGGAGGCGATTTCCTCCTGACCTGGCGTCTGGAGGGCCTGCCATTCGTCGGACGCGAAGAGTGGGAACTCGAGCACCGTCACAACACATTCAACCGGATGCTGCAAACCCTGCGCGCGCCGGATTTCGTCAATGTCGCCTTCTGGGTTCACGACCTGCGCCGCCGCCGCGCCATCACGGACACGAGCCGCTTCGAGCACACGTTCAACCAGTCCCTGTCCGATGCCTACTATGGCGCGCTGTCGGCGCAGAAGCTCATGCAGAACGAGCTGTACCTCACCATGATGTACCGCCCGGTGGTAGGCGGAAAACGCCTCGTCGAAAAATCGAGCGACCTGTCCAGGCTCGAATCCGAACAGCAGCAAGCCATCAGCAAGGTGCACGAGTTGGCCGGCAACGTCGAAGCCGTCCTCAAGGACTACGCACCTACCCGCCTGGGCATGTACGAGACCTCCAACGGCACCGTGTTCTCCGAGACGCTCGAATTCTTCGGCTACCTGCTCAACCACATCGACGAGCCCGTGCCGGTGCTGCAGGCGCCGGTCCACCGCTATCTGGCGGTCAGCCGGCAGCGCTTCTCCGCCAAGACCGGTGACTTCGCTCTCACCACGCCGGCCGGCGTCAACCACTTCGGCGCCATCCTCAACATCAAGGAATACCCGAGCGGCACCTATCCAGGCATCCTCAACGGACTGAAGTACCTCGATTTCGAGTACGTCATCACGCACTCCTTCAGTCCCATGGGCCGGCACGACGCGCTCAAGGCGCTCGAGCGCACCAAGGGCATGATGATCTCCTCCGGCGACAAAGCCGTCAGCCAGATCGTCGAGATGGACCAGGCCATGGACCAGCTCTCATCCGGCAACTTCGTGCTCGGCGAATACCACTTCACTATCGCCATCTACGCGCCGGACCAGGCGACGCTGACCCAGCACATCGCCACCGCGCGTGCGGAGCTCTCCAATGCCGGCTTCGTGTCGGTCAAGGAAGACCTCGCCATCACGGCTGCTTTCTATGCGCAGTTCCCCGGCAATTGGAAGTTCCGCACCCGCCTCGCGAATGTCAGCTCGCTGAACTTCCTCGGCCTCTCGCCGCTGCACAACTTCGCCAAGGGCAAGAAGCATCGCAACCCATGGGACGACTGCGTCACCACCTTGCAGACGACCAACGGCCAGCCCTACTACTTCAACTTCCATGCCACGCACCCCGGCGAAAACTCGCTGGGCGAAAAGGCCATCGCCAACACCATGGTGATCGGCAAGTCAGGCACCGGCAAAACGGCGCTGATCAACTTCCTGCTCAGCCAGGTGCAGAAGTTCGAGCCATCGCCGACCATCTTCTTCTTCGACAAGGACCGTGGCGCAGAGATCTTCGTTCGCGCTTGCGGGGGCAACTACCTCGCGCTCGAAAACGGCATGCCCACCGGCTTCAATCCCTTCCATTGCGAACGCACGGAAGCGAACGTTCAGTTCCTCTCCGACCTCATCAAGGTCCTGGCCGGCAAGACCGTCTACAGCTCGCGCGAAGAGGAAGACATTTTTCGCGCGGTCGAGAACATGCTCGACACGCCCATGCACCTGCGCAGCATGAGCAACTTCCAGAAGAGCCTCCCCAACATGGGCGACGACGGCATCTTCATTCGCCTGCGCAAGTGGACCGCGGGCAACTCGCTGGGCTGGGTGTTCGACAACCCGGCGGACACCATCGATCTGGATCGCGCCAACATCATCGGCTTCGACTACACCGACATCATCGACAACCCCGAAGTTCGGGTGCCGGTCATCAACTACCTCCTGCACCGGCTCGAAGCCTTGATCGACGGCCGCCGGCTGATCTACGTGATGGACGAATTCTGGAAGATCCTTGCCGGCGAGGGCGGTCTCAAGGAGTTTGCGAAGAACAAGCAGAAGACCATCCGCAAGCAGAACGGCCTCGGCATTTTCGCGACGCAAAGCCCGGAAGACGCGCTCGCCAGCGACATCGCCGCCTCGCTCATCGAGCAGACGGCCACCATGATCCTGCTGCCCAACCCGAATGCGAGCCGCGAGGACTACGTCGACGGCCTGAAGCTCACCGAATCCGAATACCAGGTCGTCGTGAGCCTCGACGAACGCTCGCGCCGCTTTCTCGTCAAGCAAGGGCACATGTCGTCGGTGTGCCAGCTCGACCTTCGCGGCATGGACGATGCGTTGGCGGTCATTTCGGCGTCGACCGACAACATCGAAATCATGCACAGCGTGCTGCGCGAGCGCGCCGCCGCTGAAGGGGTCGCAGTGAATGATCTGCGACCTGACCAGTGGCTCCAGACCTTCTACGGAAGGCGCAAGGGCAGCGGCAAGACACGGCCGGATTCGCGTCAGACGGATGGTCGCTGAACGGTGCCAGACCACGCTGCCTATCGCCCATCCTCCAAGCACAACACCGATGTTCCCCAGTCCCCTCCGAACCCACCGGCCGGCTCGACGTCGCCATCTGCACATCTCGCTGATGCTCGCCTCCGCGCTGTCCGCATCCGTTGCGCATGCGCAATGGTCCGTTGTCGACCAGGACGCCAACAGCAAGCTCGACGACATCGAGCGCAAGATCGCCAGCACCAACGAGCAGTTGGGCAGCGCCCAAGAGGGTGGCGACGCGAGCATCAACAAGAACCTCGACACGCTCAACAAGCGCTTCGACCTTGACACGTCCAACGCATCACATTCACCCGGTATGCGTGTCGAGGATCCGAAACAGCCTTGGGCCCAGTTGCAACTCGAGCAAGGCGCGGAGCAATGCAACCAGATCGCGGCTTCGCAGCAGGCTTTCTGCATCGAGCTCGTCAGGACCAGGAATGCGCAATACATGTACATGAAGACCATGTATGACAACACTGGTGCGCGCAACAAGCGCTTGACTGACCTGGTAGACGCGCGCGGTCGCCTCGAGGCCCATGACTTCGGCAAGCTCGAAGACAACACCAATCAGATCCTGGCGCTCCAGACCCTCATTGCGCTCGACCGGCAGCAGATGGAATCCGTCAATCACGCCTATCAGGCACGCATCGACTATCTCAACACCCAGATCACCAGGCAGGCCAGCGCGGCGACCAGCGGGATTCCCGTGGACGGGGGCGACCTCAGCGGCGCGATCGGTTCGATCGTGGGCAGTGTGGTCAGCGGCGTCGTGCTGAAGGGTGGCTTGAACATTTCCAGGCATGAGAGCGCTCCGGGCCAGCGAACGCTGAGCATCGAACAGTAGTCCGCACGCACGCCATCTCACGCAAAGCAGGAACACATGCCCATGGCAGACGCCAGCAATTTCGTCTTCTTCCAGTTGATCAACGACTACCTCCGCGACGAGATCAACACCTTCCAGTGGAACCTGCTGACGAGCACGGCCCGGTTGATTGGTGCGATCGGGCTGATGTTGCTCACGGTCTGGATCGTGTATCAAGGCTTTCGCATCGTCACGGGGCGCACGCAGCAGCCCATGATGGCGTTGGTGGGTGATGCGCTCAAGGCCACGCTCGTCATCGGCATCGCCACGAGCGCGGCAAGCGCGTCCTCCTCTCTTTACTGGACGCTGACTGATGGCACGGCCAGCGCCATCACCTCGCTGGTTTCGCCGAACTCCGAGAGTCCTTACCAGAGCATCGACAAGAACCTTGCCTACATGCAGGGCATGCTTTCGACAATCGATATGCTGGCCAGCGGCGGCGATCCTTCCGTGGACAGCGCCAAGGAGAGAGCCAAGTGGTTTTCCGGCATCGGCATTGCCGGCCCGGGCCTGGTTGGCGGATCGATTCTTCTACTCAACAAGATCGCCATAGCCCTGTTCGTGGGGTTCGGGCCGCTGTTCATCGTCTGCCTGTTGTTCGAGCAGACGAAGTCGCTGTTCAGCAAGTGGCTGTTCTATGGCATCGGCACGATGTTCTCGCTGGCAGTCCTCAGCTTCATGGTGGGGCTGGCGAACAACGTGATCCAGTCCGTGGCGGCGGCGTTCCTGACCAAGTACGCGGCGATGCTGGCCGGTAGCAATGGCGGTGTCGACGGCGAGGGGATCACATCGATGGCGCTGCAGCAAGGCGGCCTGGGCTTGATCCTCACCACGCTGATCGTGAGTGCGCCGCCGATGGCTGCGGCGTTTTTTCAGGGGACGCTCGGGAGTTTCATGTCGTATTCGGCGTTTGGAAGCGTCGGCGCGAGTGGGGCTGCGCGTGATGCGCATGCGCTGGCGCAAGGGCGGGGGCCACAAGTTGGCCTGCCGCTGGGGCAAGGCGCCGCGAACGGCGGCGATCCTGCGTCGTTTCCCAATTCTTCCCAAGGAGGCGCCATGGTCCGAGCCACGCCTCAACCAGATGCAATCAAACAGGGCGTCGCCCGCCTTGGTAACACACGAGGAGTCGTATGAGGCATTCAAGAAACCTTGCTCTGCTAGCCGTTCTAGGCGCAATGTACATACCAACGGCATTCTCGGAGGGCCCATGCCCATCGGGACAGCGAATGGTCGGTCAGCAGGGTGCTCCCGGTGCAGTCTTTCCCATCTGTCAGCCCATTCCTGGCCATGGCAGTTCTCCGCCACAGCCGCGCGAGGTATGGGCCAACCGGTTCGGAGCCATAGCTTTTGACGGAAAGGCGGGCGCCGCAGGCATCGTCGCCGATCAGGACAGTGAATCCAAAGCGCAACAGATGGCGCTGGCAGAGTGCGCGAAGGATGGTGCCCAGAACTGCAAGATCAAGATGTCGTACGGCAACCAATGTGTTGCAGTTGCCTCCAGCGCCAACCGAAGCGGCTTTGCCCGCTCACCGGCTTTGCAGACTGCAGGGACCGAAGCCGTTGCCGCTTGCGGGGAGCCTTCTTGCGAAGTCGTCTACAGCGCCTGCAGTCTTCCCGTGCGCGTGCGATAGGCCCCAGAACCATGAAGCCACGTCTTGCCGGCGCTTTCATGCTTCTGGCGCTCCTCACCTCTGCATGCAACTCATCCATGAAAACACTCGACATCAAGCGCAACCCGAATCCGAAGATGCGATATGAGATCACGCTGGCTGTTCACGATGCGCCAGGCCCGTTCGAATCCGTGTCGGGATATATGCAGCATCAAGTTCTAGACAAAGCGTGCGTCCCGGAAATTCCATTCGAGGGGGCGAAGGTGATGCCCGACCACCCTGTCGACTTCGCGTTCACTCGTATCAACGATCAAGAGTACGTGGGCACCGTTTATCTCGATCTGCTCCAAGACGACGACTACTACGGACTGGGCGAGTGTCACTGGACCATGACACTCGCAGGCGTCGTCCTCAAGACGCAATCCGCGTCCTTCGTTTCATCCATTCCGTTGTCAAGCATCGTTGCGCGAACCCCAAATTCTGCATACCTTCCAAAGAAGGCCTACTTCGCGAAGGCCAGCGAACCCGCTGTCATGTCCATCAGCGGCATGCCGTTCGGAACACCCGTCGCTGAATATGCCGCCAAGCACCCTGAAGAATTCTTCGTCGTCACCTTGACGAGCAGTGAGATCCGCCAATGATCGCGGGCACTCGCGAACACGCTGCGCTTGCAAATGACGCCTACAGCGATCGATCGAAAGACATAGGTGGAGACAAGTTCGTCTTCATCGATGAAGTCCGCTACAGGATCCTTGCCACAGCGGACCGATCGTCCGGCTACCAGGGTACGGCTTACGAGCGCCTCGACACAGGCGCCGTGGTGATCGCCCATCGCGGTACCGAATCGGTCAAGGATGGCATCACAGACGCAAGCATGGTTGTCGTCGGCCGAAACAATCAACTCGACGATGCCATGGCCTTCACTCAGCGCGTTGTGGAAGAGGCCAGGAAATGGGCTGAACTGAAACACCAATCGCTCAATGTCACCGTCACCGGGCATTCTCTCGGCGGCACTCTGGCTGAGATCACAGCCGCCAAGTACGGCCTGCCCGCCGAGACGTTCAATGCCTACGGCCCCGCGAGCCTGAAGGACCTCCGCGACCATGACGTCGATGTGAACGGCCGGTACCCCCATATCGTCAACCACGTCCGTGCCACCGATGTCGTGGGGGCCGGCAGCCCTCATTTCGGCGAGGTCCGCACCTATGCCGCTCCGCAGGATATCGAGAGTTTGAAGCGGGGGCGCTACCTCGAAACGGGATTGCTTCACCTGCCCACCAATCCGTTCCTCACCGCTGACTTGTCTGCACACAAGATGAGCAACTTTCTGCCCAACAACGATGCCACTGGCAGTTCGATCATCAACGCGGACAACGAAGCGCGGGCACGCACCTACCACGGTGCCATCGAACATTTCCACAAAGACGTTGTGCAGAACCGAATCGATCTGACGATGGTGGTCAATCGCGCTCCCTCACCGCTGCACGCACTGAATCCGCTCGACCCCGCAGTCAAGCTCAAGTTGCAGGCAATCGATGCGGGGATGACCATGACAGGTCAGATCGTGGCGAACCAGGTGACGCAGGGCGTGCGTGTGGCTGAGCGCACGGGCCAGCAAACTGCACAGCTTGTGAGCGATGGCGCTGCCCGTGCGTACGAAGCGCCGACTCGTTCAGGCTCGTGGTCTGACAAGAAGACCGCAACGAATCCAGCTTCAGCTACGCGCCTGGATCAACCAGATCACCCCGACCACGCACTTTTCAAACAGGCCCAAGGTGGCGTGCATCTGATGGATGCAAAGGTCGGTCGCACGCCCGACGAGCGCAGCGACAACCTGGCCGCGGCGCTGGTGGTGGCTGCGCGCAGCGACAGCTTGAAGCGCATCGATCACGTGGTGCTGAGCACCGACAACTCCAAGGTGTTCGCCGTGCAGGGCGCGTTGGATTCGGCGCTCAAGAAGATTGCAAGCGTGCCAACGGTTGACGCCCTCGACACGCCGGTCGCGCAGAGCACCCGGATCCTGGATCAGGCCATTCAGCAGAAGGCGGTGGAGCAACAAGCACAGCGACAACGCCAAGACCCAATGCCCTCGCAACTTCAGCAGCGCTCCGGGGCAACGATGGCAATCTAGAACACGCGCGAACAGGGAGAAAAAGGATGAACCAAAAAAATGTGTCGAGCACAACCCATGACCGTATTCGCAGAAGGACGATGAAACGTCGCATGGGTTGGCTCGCCCTGGGTCTGGTGCTGCCGGCATACGGCCAGTTTTACGAGCCGCTCCAATTCCGCGCCAACGATCCATTTGTCTTTTGCCACTACGGGTACGAGCCACTGCAGATCAATGCCTGCTGGATCCCTGTTTCGCCGTACACGGGTGCGTTGGCATTGACGGGCGTGTGCGATCCACCCAATACCTACGGGCGGCCCTGGACGGCACGCGACATCCAGGCATTGCAGCAGTATGTGACCGCATGCCCCGCAGCCGTGAACAGCGGCGAGTGGTCGGGCAGTGGCGATCCTCAAACGACGCCTTTTCAGCATTGACCCGCAAGGGGCGGGTCCCTTCGAGTCGTCGCGGACGCATGCGCCACGACGTCGCCCAAATCCAATAGGTCTTGACATGAAACAAATCATCCGTCCTTCCGCACTCGCGCTCTGTCTTGCGCTGGCGGGCTGCAGCGGCAGCGACTCTTCAGCCGCGACCACATCGAGCACGGCGCAAGCATCGCGTGCTGTTCCGGACGCTGTCGCACCGACGACTTCTCCCACAGTCGCACCATCAAACCCCTACAAGAAGGACGAGTTGCAGGCCTTTGCAGGCGGCGGCACCCGGATTCTGAGTTCGCAGATCGGCGACTTGAATGGCGATGGTCGGCCTGACGCCCTGATCGTTCTCGATCCGCCGAGTACCAGCCAGACGGCAGGAGAAGGCCCATCGAGACCAATGCTGCTGGTGACTCGCAACGCTGATGGCCATCTCCAGGTGGCTGCACGCAACGACAGGATCGTTCCCTGCGAGCGATGCGGTGGTCTTGCGGGCGATCCCTTTGGTTACGCGCGCATCGACAAGGAGGGATTCACCTTGGTGACGGAAGGCGGCTCTCGCGGGCACTGGTGGAACGAATACACCTTCAAGTACGACACAGCGCGACGCAATTGGATGCTCGAAGAAGTCCGACGCGGCGTCAGGGACACGGTGGATGGCAGCGCCAGTGAGATCACGCTGACAGAGAAGAATTTAGGGACGGTGCGGTTTGAGGACTTCGACCCGTCCACATTGCCGCAAGTGACATTGCCCTGACTGCATCCTGCCGCAGAGCAGGGACGCAGAAAGCTCGACAGAAATGGAAAGAGGGAGTGAATGACGACAAATCGAGAAGCCCAGCTAATGCTGGATGCCGTGGCCGCGGGCATCAGGGCGCCGAAGGAATTGGCCAACTTCATGGCTCAGGTGACCTACGAATCCAGTGATCTCAAGCGGCTCGAAGAAGGTTTTCGATACACCAGGAACATCGCTCAGATCCCCGTTGACTCGGCGTTGCGAAAGGGTCGGGAAGCATTGGAGGCGGCTCGCCTGGAGGCATTGAGCGGCCGCCCTGAACAGCTGGCTGATCTTATGTACGGCGGTCGGATGGGCAACAACGAGCCTGGGGATGGATTCAGGTACCGCGGTCGCGGGTACATACAGTTGACCGGGAAGAATGGTTACCGTGAAGCGGGTGAGGTATTGGGTCTTGATCTTGTCGGTCACCCGGAGTTGGCCGCCGAACCGGAAACTGCCTCGAAGATTGCAGTCTGGTACTGGAACAGGTATGTGCACCGCGTCGCGCCCGAAGACGTCACAAGCGTCACCCATATCATCAACAATGGCGAAATCGGCCTGGCAGAGCGGAAGGCCCGCTTTGCAATTTGGGAAACCAAGCTCACTCCTGAGTTGATGGCAAGCCTGACCGGGAGCGAAGCGATCATTCCAGTGTCGACCGTGGCGCATCGACAAGCGGCGGCCAAGGTTGGCGCTCACGGTGAGGCCGTCCGCGAACTGCAAAACCAACTCAACAATCTCGGCTATACCGACAAGCGCGGCAATGCGCTCAAGGCTGACAGCCACTTCGGCGCCAACACCCTCTACGCCGTCAAAGCTTTTCAGCTGACCCATGGTCTGACGCCGGACGGCATCGCCGGCCCCCATACATTGGGCAAGCTTGATGCGTTGGTCCAACAGACAAGGCAGGCGCAGCAGGTTCCTGCTGCGCCCGTCGCTCAGATCGACAACGCCATGCATCCCGACCACGCGCTGTTCAAGCAGGCGCAAGGCGGTGTTCACAAGCTCGATGCCCAGGTCGGCCGCACACCCGATCTGCAGAGTGACAATCTGGCCGCTGCACTGGTGGTCACTGCGCGCAGCCACGGAATGAGCTCCATCGACCACGTGGTGCTGAGCACGGACACCTCCAAGGTGTTCGCAGTGCAGGGCGCATTGGATTCGGCGCTCAAGCGGGTCGCCAGCGTGCCGACGGTCGAAGCACTCAACACGCCGGTCGCTCAAAGCACGCAATGCCTGGATCGGACCATCGAGCAACAGCAACAGGCCGCGCTCACCCAGGCCCAGCTCGCGCAACAGTCGATGCGCGAGCCATCGCCTTCGCGCGTGTCATGAGCAGGCGACACTCGTGAACAAGTCCAAATTGTGCTGGGCAATCGGCCTGACTTTGATCGTCATGGTGGCGGCCAGCTACTTGTCTGGCTTCATCGTCCTGGTGTTGCTCCACCTCGGCGCCGAATCGCTCAGGTGGGACACCTACCTGGGCTACGTCAGGGCGCTCGACGTTCCACAGGTGCGACCCTATGCCGGCCACATCAAATGGGCCGGCTATATCGGCTTCGGCCTCCCGCTTGCCGCCTGGTCCGCCGCGCTGCTTCTGCTGGTCAGGAAAAAGCCACCCTCCCTCCACGGCGACGCGCGATTCGCGGAAGCCGGTGATCTGAGCAAAGTCGGCATGTTCAAGCCTTCGAGCAATGGCATCCTGGTGGGAAAGTTCAGGGGCGAACTGGTCCGGCTGGGCGGCCAGCAATTCGTGATCCTGGCTGCGCCGACGCGCTCCGGCAAGGGCGTGGGCGTGGTGATACCCAACCTGCTCGACTACCAGGAATCGATGGTGGTCCTGGACATCAAGCAGGAAAACTACGAACTCACCAGCGGCTGGCGAGCCACCCAGGGCCAGGCCATCTATCTGTTCAATCCGTTCGCCGAAGACCGGCGCACGCACCGCTGGAATCCGCTGAGCTATGTGTCGAAGGACCCCTCTTTCCGCGTGTCCGACTTGATGAGCATCGCGGCGATGCTCTACCCGGACGGATCGGACGACCAGAAATTCTGGGTCAGCCAGGCGCGGAATGCGTTCCTGGCCTTCACGCTGTACCTGTTCGAGAAACTGGAATTCGAAGTCAGGAACGGACTGCCACAAGAAGCACGAGCGACGCTTGGCGGCGTCTACCGCCTGTCATCGGGCGACGGCACGGATCTGCGCAAATACTACGAGGGCCTCTCGAAGGAACCGTTTCTCAGTGACAACACGAGGTCGGCCTTCGCGAACCTGTTGTCGCAAGCGGACGAGACTTTCGCTTCGATCCTGGGCTCGTTCAAGGAGCCTCTCAACGCCTGGATCAACCCGGTACTGGATGCGGCGACCAGCGCCGATGACTTCCTGCTGACGGACGTGCGGCGCAAGAAGATGACGATCTACATTGCCATTCAGCCCAACAAGCTGGCCGAGAGCCGGCTGATCGTGAATCTCTTCTTCAGCCAGCTCATCAATCTCAACACGCGCGAGTTGCCGCAGAACAATCCCGGCCTGAAGCACCAGTGCCTGCTGCTGATGGATGAATTCACTTCCATCGGAAAGGTGGACATCATTGCCAATGCGGTCTCCTACATGGCCGGCTACAACATCCGCCTGTTGCCCATCATCCAGAGCGTGGCGCAACTTGACGCCACCTACGGCAAGGAAGTCGCCCGCACCCTGATCACCAACCACGCGCTGCAGATTGTCTATGCGCCACGCGAGCAGCAGGATGCCAACGACTATTCGGAAATGCTCGGCTACACCACGGTGCGCAAGGAAAACCTGACGCGCAGCCGCGGCGACGTTTCACGCGGGCAGTCCGAGGAACGGCGCGCGCTCATGCTGCCGCAGGAACTGAAGGCCATGGGGCCGGACAAGGAAGTCTTCCTGTATGAAGGCATTCCTCATCCGGTGATGTGCGAGAAGATCCGCTACTACCAGGACCGCCGCTTCACGGCGCGTCTGCTGCCCAAAGTGGATATTCCCGCGCTGGCGATCTAGGCGGCCAGCAATTGCCGCAGCACGAACGGCAGGATGCCGCCGTGCTTGTAGTAGTCGACCTCGATCGGTGTATCGATGCGCAGGCGCACGGTCACCTCCTGGTGGCTACCGTCCGAACGGTGCACGACGAGCTTGACGTCCATCTGCGGCTTGAGTTCGCCGCCGATCACCACGTCGATCTTTTCTTCGCCGGTGAGCCCTAGGCTTTCCCACGAATCGGCACCGCGGAACTGCAACGGCAGCACGCCCATGCCGACGAGGTTGGCGCGGTGGATGCGCTCGAAGCTGCGGGCCACCACGGCCTTGATGCCGAGCAGCTGCGTGCCCTTGGCTGCCCAGTCGCGCGAAGAGCCGGTGCCGTATTCCTCGCCCCCGAAGACGATCGTCGGCACGTCTTGTGCGATGTATTTCATGGCGGCGTCGTAGATGAACATCTTCTCGCCACCCGGCTGGAAGAGCGTCACGCCGCCCTCTTCACGCGAGCCGTCGGCTCCGGCGGGAATCATGAGGTTCTTGATGCGCACGTTCGCGAAGGTGCCGCGCATCATCACGTCATGGTTGCCGCGGCGCGATCCGTAGCTGTTGAAATCAGCCTTCGACACGCCGTGTGCCTTGAGCCAGATTCCGGCGGGCGAGCTTTCCTTGATCGAGCCGGCCGGAGAGATGTGGTCGGTCGTGATCGAGTCGCCGAAGAGCGCCATGATGCGTGCGCCGGTAAAGCCGGCGTCGGTCGCATGCGGCTCCATCTTGAAGTCTTCGAAGAACGGCGGCTCGGCGATATAGGTGGACTTGGGCCAATCGTAGACCTGCCCGGTCGTCCCCTTGATGCTGCTCCACAGCTTGCCGGGGTTGTCCTTGATCTGCTCGTAGTTCTTGCGGAATGCCTTGGCGTTCATGGCGTAGCGCAGGTTCTCGTCGATCTCCTTTGCGGTGGGCCAGATGTCGCCGAGATAGACGTCCTTGCCCTTCTTGCCCTTGCCCACGGGCTCGGTCATGAGATCGACCATGACGTTGCCGGCGATTGCATAGGCGACGACCAGCGGCGGCGAGGCGAGGAAGTTGGCCTTGATGTTGGGATGAATGCGTGCCTCGAAATTACGGTTTCCGGAAAGCACCGCAGCGCCGACCATGTTGTTCTTGGTGATCACCTCGTTGATCTCCGGCGCCAGGTCGCCGGCGTTGCCGATGCAGGTCGTGCACCCGTAGCCCGCGAGATAGAAGCCGAGCTTTTCCAGGTACGGCAGCAGTCCCGCCTTTTCGAGGTACTCGGTCACGATGCGCGAGCCGGGCGCCAGCGATGTCTTGATGTGCGGCTTGACGGTGAGCCCGGCCTCCACCGCCTTCTTGGCCAGCAGGCCGGCCGCGAGCATCACGCTTGGGTTGGACGTGTTGGTGCACGACGTGATGGCGGCGATCAGCACGTCACCGTTGCCGATCGTCACCTTGCCCGAGGGCGACTTGGGCGCCGCGGCGCCGACGTGTGCGGCTTCGCGCGTCGAGCGGTTCGCGACCATTTCGACATTGGGTCGCGGTGAGCCCGGCACCGGATCGTGATCCTGCTCGGCCGTCTCGCCTTCGTGCGTCAGGGGGAAGCGCACGTTCAGCGTCTCGGCCGGCAGATTGAAGCCGTTGGCCTCGATGGGCTTGCTGTAAAGCTCCGAGAACTTGGTGGCGAGATGCCCGAGGTCGATGCGGTCCTGCGGCCGCTTCGGGCCGGCGAGGCTGGGCGTCACGGTACCGAGGTCGAGCTTGACGACCTTGGTGTAGTTGAGCGCGCCAGGCGCGGGCATTCCGAAAAGCCCTTGCGCCTTGTAGTAGGCCTCGAAGCGCTCGACTTCCTTGTCGGTGCGGCCGGTGCCCTTGAAATAAGCCACCGTCATCTCGTCGACGGGGAAGAAGCCCATCGTCGCGCCGTACTCGGGCGCCATGTTGCCGATGGTGGCGCGGTCCGGCACCGCGATCGATGCCGCACCCGGACCGAAGAACTCGACGAATTTGCCGACCACCTTCTCGCCGCGCAGGATCGCCGTGACGTAGAGCACCAGGTCGGTGGCCGTCATGCCCTCGCGGAGTTTGCCGGTGAGTTCGAAACCGACCACGTCGGGGGTCAGCATGTAGACCGGCTGTCCCAGCATCGCCGCTTCGGCCTCGATGCCGCCCACGCCCCAACCGACAACGCCAATGCCGTTGATCATGGTCGTGTGACTGTCGGTACCCACCAGCGAGTCTGGGTAGTACACGGGAGGATCGCCGCGGTCACTCGCGCTCTTGTAGACGCCGCGCGCAAAGTATTCGAGATTGACCTGATGCACGATGCCGAAGCCGGGCGGCACCACGCCGAAGGTGTCGAAGGCCTGCATGCCCCACTTCATGAACTGGTAGCGCTCGTTGTTGCGCTGGAATTCGAGCTTCATGTTGAGGTCAAGCGCCTTGGGCGTGCCGTAGTAGTCCACCATGACCGAGTGGTCCACCACGAGGTCGACCGGCACCAGCGGCTCGATGGTCTTGGGCGACTTGCCGAGCGACTTCGCCACGCTGCGCATGGCTGCAAGATCGGCCAGGAGCGGCACGCCGGTGAAATCCTGCAGCACCACGCGCGTCACGACGAAGGGAATCTCCTCGGTGCGCTCCGCATTGGGTGCCCAGTTGGCGAGTTGTTCGACGTGTTCCACCGTCACTTTCTGGCCATCGCAATTGCGCAGCACGGACTCGAGCACGATGCGGATCGAAACCGGCAGCTTCTCGACGTTCGGATACTGCTTGGCCAGGTCCTTGAGAGACCAGTACTTCCCGGCCTTGCCCGACGCGGTCTTGAAGGTTTTCAACAGGGGGGCAAAGGCGTGTGCCGGTTCTTTGGCCATAGGGAAACTCCTGTGAGGTCGTGGAAGCTCCGCAAAGATAGCAGGGTTCCACGACATCGGCAGTAATCTGGCACGCCGAACCACATCAAAGGCTCAGGTCGCCAGTGCCGCGCGTCCTGTATTGCGGCTTTGGCGAAGGCCGACCCACTGCAGTTCGGCTAGCACGACGACGGTCAGGGCCTGCGCCAGCACCCAGGCCCAGCCCAGCGCCGTGATGACGGACCCGGCAGTGGCCAGCAGCGCCACACAGGCCACCGCCCAGGCGAAGTTGCCTGCGACCACCAGCCCGATAAGGCGGCGCGGCGGCAACGCGCGACTCGCCATCCAGGCCGCCGCGGCGGCGTAGGCCAGCAGGAAGGTGCCGGTCGCGAGCAGCAGCGGCGCCGGCAGCCCGGTCATGCGGGCCATTCCATTCAAGAGCACGAACTGCAACGCCCCGGTGGCTGCACACGAAACGGCATCGACCCACATCACGCGGGACAGAAAACGAGGGGAAGCAAAGACGGACATGACAGACTCCTTGATCGACACGCTGCAGGCCCTTCCTGCTGCGTTGGGGTCCATCATTCCGGCTGTCCGGCGGCCGGTCGATGACGTGAAAGGTCATGGCCGCGGCGCAAGGCTTCACTAGGATGGCAGCCATGAGCACCCACCAACCCTCCCCCACAGCGGCCGATCCGTTCGGCACTCACCTGCGCCACTGGCGCCAGCATCGCCGCCTGAGTCAACTCGATCTGGCCAACGAGGCGCAGATCTCGACCCGCCACCTCAGCTATGTGGAGACCGGGCGCGCCGAGCCGAGCCGGGAAATGGTCCTGCGCCTGGCCGAACGACTCGAAGTGCCCCTGCGGGAGCGCAATGCCCTGCTGGTGGCTGCGGGTTATGCGCCGATGTACCGGCAGCGTTCGCTGGACGATCCCGCGCTGGCCTCGGCCAAGCGGGCGGTGGACCTGGTCCTGAAAGGGCACGAGCCATTTCCCGCGCTGGCCGTCGATCGGCACTGGAACCTGGTCGCGCACAACGCGCTGGTGCCCTTGCTGATGGCCGGCGCGGCACCGGAACTGGTCGAGCCGCCGATCAATGTCCTCCGCCTCAGCCTGCATCCAAACGGCCTGGCCCCCAGGATCGCCAACCTGCACCAATGGCGCGCGCACCTGCTCGAGCGCCTTCAACAGCAGATCGCCGCAACGGGCGACGCCTCGTTGTCGGCGCTGCACGACGAACTGGCCGCCTATCCGTTGCCGAACGTCAGCCACGACGCCCCCGCCGCCGGCGGCGAACTGACCAACGTGGTGGTGCCCTTCCAACTCGTGACACCGGACGGTTTGCTGAGCTTCATCAGCACCACGACCATCTTCGGCACGCCGGTGGACGTCACGCTGCAGGAACTCGCGGTGGAATCGTTCTTTCCGGCGGATGCGCAAACAGCAAAGGCGCTGGCTGTGCTGGCCGGGCAAAAGCCGGGCTGAGTCGGCTCGATCGCGACAAACAAAAAGCCCCGCCAAGGCGGGGCTCTCTGAAGGTTTGTGCGTCGATCAGGCAGCGACCGTCGCCGCAACTTCCTTGTAGTCGTCGATCTTGTCGAAGTTCAGGTACTGGTAAATCTGCTTGCTGGAAGCGTCGATCACGCCGACATCCGTCATGTACTCCTCACGCGTCGGGATGCGGCCGAGGCGCGAGCAGATCGCGGCAAGTTCGGCGCTTCCGAGGTAGACGTTGGTGTTCTTGCCCAGGCGGTTCGGGAAGTTCCGCGTGCTGGTCGACATCACCGTCGCGCCTTCGCGCACCTGCGCCTGGTTGCCCATGCACAGCGAGCAACCCGGCATCTCGGTGCGGGCGCCGGCGTTGCCGAACACGCCGTAGTGGCCTTCCTCGGTGAGCTGATGCGCGTCCATCTTGGTCGGGGGCGCGATCCACAGCTTGACCGGGATGTCGCGCTTGCCTTCGAGCAGCTTGGACGCCGCGCGGAAGTGGCCGATGTTCGTCATGCACGAGCCGATGAACACTTCGTCGATCTTCGCGCCGGCAACGTCGGACAGCGTCTTCACGTCGTCAGGATCGTTCGGGCAGGCCACGATGGGTTCGTGGATGTCGGCCAGGTCAATCTCGATCACGGCCGCGTAGTCGGCATCGGCATCGCCCTTGAGCAATTGCGGGTCCTTGAGCCAGGCCTCTTGCGCGGCGATGCGGCGAGCCAGCGTGCGGGCGTCGGCGTAGCCTTCGGCGATCATCCACTTCATCAGCGTGACGTTGCTGTTGATGTACTCGATGATCGGTTCCTTGTTCAGGTGCACCGTGCAACCGGCGGCCGAACGCTCGGCCGAGGCGTCGCTCAGCTCGAAGGCTTGCTCGACCTTGAGATCCGGCAGGCCTTCGATTTCGAGGATGCGGCCCGAGAAGATGTTCTTCTTGCCCTTCTTCTCGACCGTCAGCAGTCCCGACTTGATGGCGTAGAGCGGAATCGCGTTGACCAGGTCGCGCAGCGTCACGCCCGGCTGCATCTTGCCCTTGAAGCGCACGAGCACCGATTCAGGCATGTCGAGTGGCATCACGCCGGTAGCGGCCGCGAAGGCCACGAGGCCCGAGCCGGCCGGGAAGCTGATGCCGATCGGAAAGCGCGTGTGGCTGTCGCCGCCGGTGCCGACGGTGTCGGGCGTCAGCAGGCGGTTCAGCCAGCTGTGGATCACGCCGTCGCCCGGACGCAGCGAGACACCGCCGCGCGTCGCCATGAAGTCAGGCAGTTCATGGTGCATCTTCACGTCGACCTTCTTCGGATAGGCCGCCGTGTGGCAGAACGATTGCATGACCAGGTCGGCGCTGAAGCCCAGGCAGGCCAGGTCCTTCAACTCGTCGCGGGTCATCGGGCCGGTGGTGTCCTGGCTGCCGACCGAAGTCATCTTCGGCTCGCAGTACGTACCCGGGCGCACGCCCTGCCCTTCGGGCAGACCGCAGGCGCGGCCGACCATCTTTTGCGCGAGCGAGAAGCCCTTCCTGGTGTCGACCGGGCTGACCGGCAGACGGAACAGCGTCGACACCGGCAGGCCCAGGGCTTCGCGCGCCTTGGCCGTGAGGCCGCGGCCGATGATCAGCGGAATGCGGCCACCGGCGCGCACTTCGTCGAAGAGCACGTCGCTCTTGACGGAGAACTCGGCAATCACCTTGCCATCCTTGAGCGCCTTGCCCTCGTAGGGGCGCAGTTCGACGACGTCGCCCATGTTCATCTGGCTGACGTCGAGTTCGATCGGCAGCGCGCCCGAGTCTTCCATCGTGTTGTAGAAGATCGGCGCAATCTTGCCGCCCAGGCAGACACCGCCGAAGCGCTTGTTCGGCACGAAGGGAATGTCTTCGCCGGTGAACCAGAGCACCGAGTTGGTCGCGCTCTTGCGCGACGAGCCCGTGCCGACGACGTCGCCGGCGTAGGCAACCAGGTGGCCGCGTGCGCGCAGGTCTTCGATGAACTTCACCGGGCCGCGCTTGCCGTCCTCCTCGGGAACGATGCCGGGGCGTGCATTCTTGTGCATCGCGAGTGCGTGCATCGGGATGTCCGGACGCGTGGTCGCATCGGGTGCGGGCGACAGGTCGTCGGTGTTGATCTCGCCCGCCACCTTGAAGATGCTGACGGTGATGCTTTGCGGCACTTCGGGACGGCTGGTGAACCACTCGGCGTCGGCCCAGCTCTGCAGCACGGCCTTGGCGTTGGCATTGCCCTTGTCGGCCTTTTCCTTGACGTCGTGGAATTGGTCGAACATCAGGAGCGTTTTCTTGAGGCCTTCGGCCGCGACGGCGCCGACTTCGGCGTCGTCCAGCAGGTCGACCAGCGGTCCGATGTTGTAGCCGCCGAGCATCGTGCCGAGCAATTCGGTGGCGCGAGCGCGCGACAACAGTGCGCTCTTTTCGGTACCGTGTGCCACGGCGGCGAGGTAGCTCGCCTTGACCTTGGCTGCGTCGTCCACGCCCGCAGGCACGCGATGCGTCAGCAGGTTGAGCAGGAACTCGGCGTCGGCCGGGGCCGGCGCCTTCATGAGCTCGATCAGTTCGGCGGTCTGCTTGGCGGTCAGCGGCAGCGGCGGGATGCCGAGCGCGGCGCGCTCGGCGACATGGTCAACGTAGGCTTGCAACATCTTTCTTTTCTCCGGAAACACAAATGGGCGGGCGGCTCCCGCTCGGGAAGCAAGAGCCGCGCCTTGGGGACGTCTACTTCTTGACGGGGGTCGCCGAGTCGGCGCCTTCGAACAGGCTCTTCGGCGGATTCTTCTTCATGTCCTCGGCGACCTCGACCTGCTTGGCCGCCTGGCATTCGTCGGCCAGCCGCAAGCCTTGCTTCTGGCTCATCAACATCGACTTGTTGCCGAGCTGCAGCCACATCGCGCCTGCGGACGGGTCCTCCAGGCGGATCGCGCCGGTACGGCTTTCGACCGGATGGATGCGATAGCGCTTGCCGTCATGCGTCAGGATGAAGAAGCCTGGCTTCTTCTCGTCGGCCTGGATGTTCACGCTGGCGCCGAGTTCGCACTTGATAACGCCCGTGTAGACGCGTTCGGCGACTTTCAGGTCTTCAGCCGACAGGGTGACGTCAGTCTCCTCACTGATCGGCTGCTTTTCTTCCATCTTCTTGACGATCTTCTTGGGCAGCACCTTGTGGGTGACCTTCGGCTTCTTCGCCGGGGCATCGGTTTGGGCCATTGCTGCCAGCGGCATTGCGAAGGCGGCAGCGGCAATCAGCGCAATTGTCTTCATGGTGTGGTTCTTTCGCGGGTTGGGTTTCAGGATGACGACGGGGCAAACCACGCCTGCGCCTCGGTTGGCAAGGTGCGGCCTGTGGCATGCGCCCGTTCTAGGACCTGCCAGAAATGTCGGTAACTGGCGCGGTCATGCAATGTGCCATCGATGCTGACCGGTGCCCAAGCGGCACCAGCCGCGGTCGCAATGATTTTTGTAGCGATTTGAATCTGCCGATCATCGGGCGCGAATGCTTCGAGGATCGGGCGGATCTGGCTGGGATGGATGCTCCACATGCGCGTGAAGCCGAACTCGTTGGCCGCTTTCTTCGCCGCGCTGCGCATCGCTTCGACATCGTTGAATTCGGTGACAACGCAATGCGAAGGCACCTTGCCGTGCGCATGGGCGGCGGAAGCGATTTCGAGCTTTGCACGCACCACGAGCGGATGGGTGAACTGTCCCGCAGCCCCCATGCCCTCGGCAGGAATCGCGCCTCCATGGGCGGACACGAAATCCATCAGGCCGAAGCTGAGTGATTGCACCCGTGGATGCGCGGCGATCTCGAAGACATGGTGAACCGCGAGCGGCGATTCGATCAGCACGTGCAGCGGCAGTGCCTCGGCGCTGGCGGCGTCGAGGGCCTCGACCGCAGCGTGCACGTCTTCGACCGACTCGACCTTGGGCACCATCAGATGGCTCAGCCGATGTCCCGCCCGCCCCGCAATGGTGATCACATCGCCGGCAAAAGCTGGATGATCGACCGGATGCACCCTCGCGCCGACACGCATGCCTGGAGCGGCGGAGAGCGCAAGTTCGGTGACGAGTGCCGCATGTTCGGCCTCGCCACCCACGGGCGCGCCGTCCTCGCAATCGAGCGTGACGTCGAAGACGCAGGCACCAAACTCCGCGGCCATCTCGGCCTGCAACGCGAGGCTCTTGCGCATACGCGCTTCGACCCCGCTGTAGTGATCGCAAACCGGCAGCACGACCGCGCCGGCCTGGGCGCCAAGAAGAACCTGGCGCGGATGAACAACTGAAGAATCCGCGCTCATCGTGACAACCTCATGCCTTTCGTTTCGCGACGATGAACATGCGCGGAAATGCAAGCAGCAAGCGGCCATCGGCGCGCGGCGGATAAGCCGTTGCGATCCGACGTTCGTATTCCGCCAGGTAGCTGGCCTGCAACTCGGGCGTCAAGCGATCGACGAAGGGCTTCAGACCGGTGCCGCGAACCCATTCGACGATCGCGGCCGCGGAAGCCATCGGGTGCTGATAGGCAGTGCGCCAGACATCGACCTTTTCTGCATCTGCGGCGAAGAGGTCGTAGTAGCCCTCGATCCCCAGCAGATCCGTCCGCAGCTTGTCGGCATTGCCGATTGCGTGCGCCCAGGGAGCTTCTCCGGCGACTTCGCGCATCAGGCGATGCGTGGGTTCTTGCCGGTTGTCGGGCATCTGGATCGCCAGGACACCGCCCGGCGCCAAGGCTGCGAAGAGTCTCGGGATCAGGGTCTCGTGATCAGGTACCCATTGAAGGGCGGCGTTGGCGTAGATGAGGTCGGGCGGCGACTCGGGCCGCCACGTTGCGATGTCGCTCAGTTCGAAGCGCGCTTGCGGCAGGCGCTCGCGCGCGCTCGCCAGCATGGCATCGGAATTGTCGGTCCCGACGACTTGCGCCGTCGGAAACCGATGCACCAGCAGCTCGGTGGAGTTGCCCGGCCCGCAGCCGAGGTCGAACACGCGCGCGGCTTCGGCCAGTGGCACCCGCGCAAGCAACTCCTGCGCGGGGCGCGTGCGCTCATCCTCGTAGCGACGATAGAGCGCGGGGTTCCAGTCGAGCATGGCCGGCGGATGCGTGCTCAGAGCAGATGGGCGACGCCAGCCTGTTCGTCTTGCAATTCCTTGAGCGTCTTGTTGATGCGCTCCTGGCTGAAGGCGTCGATGTCGAGGCCCTCGATCAGCTTGTACTCGCCGTTTTCGGTGGTGACCGGGAAGCCGAAGATCACGTCCTTGGGAATGCCGTACTGACCGTCGGACGGGATGCCCATCGTGACCCACTTGCCATTGGAGCCCAGTGCCCAGTCGCGCATGTGGTCGATGGCGGCATTGGCAGCCGAGGCGGCCGAAGAGAGGCCGCGCGCATCGATGATGGCGGCGCCGCGCTTGCCGACGGTCGGCAGGAACACGTCGGCATTCCAGACCTGGTCGTTGATCAAGTCCTTGACGCTCTTGCCACCGACGGTGGCAAAGCGGTAGTCGGCGTACATCGTGGGCGAGTGGTTGCCCCAGACGGTGAGCTTTTCGATGTCGCCCACGGCGGTGCCGGTCTTGGCGGCAATCTGGCTGGCGGCGCGGTTGTGGTCCAGGCGCAGCATGGCGGTGAAGTTCTTGCGCGGCAGGCTGGGCGCGCTCTTCATCGCGATGTAGGCATTGGTGTTGGCGGGGTTGCCGACCACGAGCACCTTGACGTTGCGGCTCGCAACCTGGTCGAGGGCCTTGCCCTGGGCCGTGAAGATCTGGGCGTTGGCGGCCAGCAGGTCTGCACGCTCCATGCCGGGGCCACGGGGACGCGCACCGACGAGCAGTGCATAGTCAGCGTCCTTGAAGGCGACGAGCGGGTCACCGGTCGGGATGACGCCGGCGAGCAGCGGAAACGCGCAGTCTTCGAGTTCCATGATCACGCCCTTGAGCGCCTTCTGGGCTTTCTCGTCGGGGATCTCGAGCAGTTGCAGGATGACCGGCTGGTCCTTGCCGAGCATTTCGCCGGAGGCGATGCGGAACAGCAGGGCGTAACCGATTTGGCCAGCGGCACCGGTGACGGCAACGCGAACAGGCTTTTTGCTCATGGGAAAACTCCAGGAAATGGTGAAACGGTGCATGGCCGCGGAGTGCGGCCGCGAGGTCGGCCCGGACGGTGGCGCCCTGGCTTCAGGCCGTCTCGGATTTTATGCCGATTTACTGTTTTGATGGCGCCTGTCTTATGTCTTATATAAGATGTCGACCCGAAGACGCCATTGAAGCGCGCGACCGATGCCATGACCACCACCCCTACCGCCATCGCGGATCTCTCGACACCGTCGTTCAGCCCGCTCTATCAGCAGATCAAGTCGTTGATCCTGCAGAGCCTGCACGCCGGCGAATGGAAGCCGGGGGAACCGATCCCGAGCGAAATCGACCTCGCCGCGCGTTTCCGCGTCAGCCAAGGCACGGTACGCAAGGCGATCGACGAATTGGCGGCCGAAAATCTCGTGGTGCGGCGCCAGGGCAAGGGCACCTTCGTCGCGACACACGCCGAGCAACACGTCCAGTATCGTTTTTTGAAGCTGGTGCCCGACAGCGGCGATGTCGACAGCGAAGGGCCGGCCGAGCGCGAAATCGTCGACTGCCGTCGGCAGCGCGCCGCCGCCGATGTCGCCCGCGCACTGGCCCTGCGCACCGGCGATGCAGTGCTGCAGGTGCGACGCGTGCTGGCCTACCGCGGCACACCCACCATCCTCGAAGACCTCTGGCTACCGGGAGCCCCCTTCAAGGGTCTGACGGCGGAGCGCCTCACCGCGTGGCACGGCCCCATGTACTCATTGTTCGAGACGGAGTTCGGCGTTCGCATGGTCCGCGCCGAAGAAAAGATTCGCGCCGTACTGCCCGACGAAGAACAAGCGACGCTTCTCGCCGTCACGACGGCGACACCGCTGCTGAGCGTAGAGCGCGTGGCCCATACGTACCACGACACCCCGATGGAATTGCGTCGCGGCCTCTACAGGACCGACACCCATCACTACCGCAACGAACTCGGGTGATGATCTGTCTCTTCCCTTCCCTTCAAGCAATGCGCGCACACTCCCGTCCCGGGGCTGCCGCGGAACCGGCTTCACCCGGCCGCAGGCAACTCCCACGACTAGGGGTTGGTAACCATACGACGTGGGCAAGCCTGGGTGCGAGCAACAAGCGTGTTGCGTTGCAATAGAATTTTGAGTTGTTTGCATTTCTGCTACAGATTGCCGCCCCCCTAAAAAAATACTGAAAGCCCCCATGACAGAGCTGGCCACACCACCCCGACCGCAGCGGCGCGAGTTCCGCAACATCAACGCCATCACCGATCTGACGACCTACCGGCTTCCTCCGGCCGGCCTCGTGTCGATCCTCCACCGCGTGAGCGGCGCGCTGATGTTCCTGCTGCTGCCCTTCATCATCTGGATGTTCGACACGTCGGTGTCTTCCGAGATTTCGTTCGCTCGCTTCAAGGCTGCCTTCAACAGCGGCCTTGGTTTCGTTCCGGGCTGGTTCATCAAGCTCGTTGCGCTCGCGCTGATCTGGGCCTACCTGCACCACATCATCGCCGGCCTGCGCCATCTGTGGATGGACGTGAGCCACGCTGCGGTGAGCAAGGAATTCGGCAAGAGCTCGGCCATTGCCACGCTGGCGCTCAGCATCCTGCTGACCGTCGTCCTCGGCGCCAAGCTGTTCGGCCTGTACTGAAAGGGAGCAATCGATGTCTGTGAACTACGGCTCCAAGCGCACCGTCGTCGGCGCGCATTACGGCTTGCGCGACTGGCTCAGCCAGCGTGTCACCGGCGCCCTGATGGCGCTCTTCACCATCATCCTGCTGGCACAGGTGATCTTCTCGCGCGGTCCGATCGGCTATGACACTTGGGCCGGCATCTTTGCCGCGCAATGGATGAAGGTGCTCACCTTCGTGGTGATTGCCTCGCTGCTCTATCACGTCTGGGTCGGCATGCGCGACATCTGGATGGACTACGTCCAGCCCGTCGGCATCCGCCTCGTGCTGCAAGTTTTCACGATCGTCTGGCTTCTGGCGTGCGCAGGTTGGGCCATTCAAGTGCTTTGGAGGCTGTGATGCCCCCAAGCTTTTCGTTTCACGTAATCGCTGCCCCCCGAGGGGGCGAGGCCTCCCTTGGGGCGGCCCGGCAGGAGTCCTGACCCCATGACCTATACAAAAGAACAAATCACGAAGCGCAAGTTCGACGTCGTCATCGTCGGTGCCGGCGGCTCCGGCATGCGCGCCTCGCTGCAGCTGGCGCGGGCCGGCCTCAATGTCGCCGTTCTGTCCAAGGTGTTTCCGACGCGCTCGCACACCGTCGCGGCGCAGGGCGGCGTTGGCGCCTCGCTCGGCAACATGAGCGAAGACAACTGGCACTACCACTTCTACGACACGATCAAGGGTTCCGACTGGCTCGGCGACCAGGATGCGATCGAGTTCATGTGCCGCGAAGCACCAAAGGTTGTGTACGAGCTCGAACACTTCGGCATGCCCTTCGACCGCAATCCGGACGGCACGATCTATCAGCGCCCTTTCGGCGGCCACACGGCCAACTACGGCGAGAAGCCGGTGCAGCGTGCCTGCGCGGCGGCTGACCGCACCGGCCACGCGATGCTGCACACGCTCTATCAGAAGAACGTCGAAGCACGCACGCAGTTCTTCGTCGAGTGGATGGCACTGGACTTGATCCGCGACGCCGAAGGCGACGTGGTCGGCGTGACGGCACTCGAAATGGAAACCGGCGACCTGCACATCCTGCAGGCCAAGACCGTGCTGCTGGCCACCGGCGGCGCCGGGCGCATCTTCGCGGCATCGACCAACGCATTCATCAACACCGGCGACGGGCTCGGCATGGCCGCACGTGCGGGCATCCCGCTGCAGGACATGGAGTTCTGGCAGTTCCACCCGACCGGCGTGGCCGGCGCCGGGGTGCTGTTGACCGAAGGCTGCCGCGGCGAAGGCGCGATCCTGCTGAACAGCAACGGTGAACGCTTCATGGAGCGTTACGCACCGACGCTCAAGGACCTCGCACCGCGTGACTTCGTCTCGCGTTCGATGGACCAGGAAATCAAGGAAGGCCGAGGCTGCGGGCCCAACAAGGACTACGTGCTGCTGAAACTCGACCACCTCGGCGCCGAAACGATCCACAAGCGCCTGCCCTCGGTGTATGAGATCGGCATCAACTTCGCCAACGTCGACATCACCAAGGAACCGATCCCGGTCGTGCCGACCATCCATTACCAGATGGGCGGCATCCCCACCAACATCAACGGCCAGGTCGTCATCCAGAAGGGCGAGGAAAACAGCGCCGTGGTTCACGGCCTCTACGCCGTCGGCGAATGCTCGTGCGTGAGCGTGCACGGCGCGAACCGCCTGGGCACGAACTCACTGCTCGATCTGCTGGTGTTCGGCCGCGCAGCCGGTAACCACATCGTCGAGTTCAACGACAAGCTCAAGGAGCACAAGGACCTGCCGGCCGACGCCGCCGACCGCACATTGGAGCGTCTCAACCAACTCGAGCGCTCCACCAGCGGCGAATACGCCCAGGACGTGGCCAACGAAATCCGGTCGGTCATGCAGCAGCACGCCGCGGTGTTCCGCAAGCAGGCATCCATGGACGAAGGCGTCCAGAAGATCGCAGCCGTGCGTGAACGCGTCGCGGAAGTCACTCTCAAGGACAAGTCGCGCGTTTTCAACACCGCGCGCATCGAAGCCCTGGAAGTCGACAATCTCATCGAAGTCGCGCAGGCCACGATGGTTTCGGCCGCCGCTCGCAAGGAATGTCGTGGCGCGCACACGGTCGAGGACTACGAGCGCCCGGCGGACGATCCGGTCGCGCCGCTCGGCCGGGACGACGCGAACTGGATGAAGCACACGCTCTGGTACAGCCAGGACAACCGCCTCTCGTACAAGCCTGTCAAGCTGCAGCCGCTGACCGTAGAGTCCGTGCCGCCCAAGGTCCGCACGTTCTGAGATTCCACGACACAAGCATTACAAGGCATCACGATGAAGCGCACATTCCAAATCTACCGTTACGACCCGGACAAGGACGCCAAGCCCTACATGCAGACCATCGAGATCGAACTCGACGGCCACGAGCGCATGCTGCTGGACGCCCTGATGAAGCTCAAGGCGCAAGATCCTTCCTTGTCGTTCCGCCGCTCCTGCCGCGAAGGCGTTTGCGGCTCGGACGCCATGAACATCAACGGCAAGAACGGCTTGGCCTGCCTGACCAACATGCTCACGCTCAAGGGCACGATCGTGCTGAAGCCGCTGCCCGGCCTGCCGGTGATCCGCGACCTGATCGTGGACATGACGCAGTTCTTCAAGCAGTACAACTCGATCAAGCCGTACCTGCAGAACGACACGGTGCCGCCCGAAAAGGAACGTCTCCAGTCACCCGAGGAGCGCGACGAGCTCAACGGCCTCTACGAGTGCATCCTGTGCGCGAGCTGCTCGACCAGCTGCCCAAGCTTCTGGTGGAATCCCGACAAGTTCGTCGGCCCCGCCGGGCTGCTGCAGGCCTATCGCTTCATTGCCGACAGCCGTGACGAAGCCACCGGCGAGCGCCTCGACAACCTCGAAGACCCGTACCGCCTGTTCCGCTGCCACACCATCATGAACTGTGTGGACGTGTGCCCCAAGGGCTTGAACCCGACCAAGGCCATC
Source organism: Variovorax sp. 05L425 (assembly GCF_056397705.1). NCBI lineage: Bacteria > Pseudomonadati > Pseudomonadota > Betaproteobacteria > Burkholderiales > Comamonadaceae > Variovorax > Variovorax sp. 05L425. The sequence goes on from NZ_JBFTNY010000009.1 coordinate 103,106, forward strand.
GGCAAGATCAAGGAATTGATGGTGCGCCGCGCCATCTGACAAAAGCCTTGGACATCATGCAAGCCACCGACGATCTCAACCAGCCGATCGGCGTACGCGCGCTGAGCAAGCTGAAATGGCGTTGCCGGCGCGGCTTGCTCGAAAACGACCTGTTCATTGCCCGTTTCTTCGAGCGGCACGAGGCAAGCCTGACCCTTGGGCAGGCGCAGGCACTGGAGACATTGATGGACCTGTCAGACAACGATCTGCTCGACCTTTTGCTTCGTCGAAAGGAGCCCGAGCCCGGATGGGCCGGTGCCGGAGTGATCGAACTGCTGCAGTTGATGCGCACCGACGGCGCGCAATTCCTATCTTCCTGAACATATCCATTGAAAGACCCGAAATGAAAGCATCCGAGACCAAGGCCACGCTGTCGTTCAGCAACGGCGGACAGAACGTCGACCTACCGATCTACAAGGGAACGATGGGCCCCGACGTGATCGACATCCGCAAGCTCTACGCCCAGACAGGTATGTTCACCTACGACCCGGGCTTCATGTCGACGGCCTCGTGCGAATCGGCTATCACCTACATCGACGGCGACAAGGGCGAACTGCTCTACCGCGGCTATCCCATCGAGCAACTCGCGACCAACTGCGACTTCCTCGAGACCTGCCACCTGCTGCTGTACGGTGAACTGCCCAACCCGGACCAGAAGGTCAACTTCACGAAGCTCGTGACCAACCACACGATGGTCAACGAGCAGATGCAGTTCTTCCTGCGCGGCTTCCGCCGTGATGCCCATCCGATGGCCATCATGACCGGCCTGGTCGGCGCGCTCTCGGCCTTCTATCACGACAGCACGGACATCAACAATCCGAAGCACCGCGAAATCGCCGCGATCCGCCTGATCGCCAAGATGCCGACGCTGGTGGCCATGGCCTACAAGTACACCGTGGGCCAGCCCTACATGTACCCGAAGAACGAACTCAGCTATGCAGGCAACTTCCTGCACATGATGTTCGCGACGCCGTGCGAAGAGTACAAGGTGAGCCCGGTGCTCGAACGCGCGCTCGACCGCATCTTCATCCTGCACGCAGACCACGAGCAAAACGCCTCGACCTCGACCGTGCGCCTGTGCGGCTCGTCGGGCACCAACCCGTTCGCGGCGATCGCGGCCGGCGTGGCCTGCCTCTGGGGCCCTGCCCACGGCGGTGCCAACGAAGCAGCGCTCAACATGCTCTACGACATCCAGAAGGCCGGCGGCGTCGAGAAGATCGGCGAGTTCATCAAGCAGGTCAAGGACAAGAACTCGAATGTCAAGCTGATGGGCTTCGGGCATCGGGTCTACAAGAACTACGATCCGCGCGCGAAGCTGATGCAGGAAACCTGCAAGGAAGTGCTCGGCGAACTGGGCCTCGAGAATGATCCGCTGTTCAAGCTGGCCATGGCCCTCGAGAAGATCGCACTGGAAGACGAATACTTCGTGTCGCGCAAGCTCTACCCGAATGTCGACTTCTATTCGGGCATCGTGCAGCGCGCCATCGGCATCCCGGTCCCGCTGTTCACCGCCATCTTTGCGCTCGCGCGCACTGTCGGCTGGATTGCCCAGTTGAACGAAATGATCGGCGACCCCGACTACAAGATCGGCCGTCCTCGCCAGTTGTTCGAAGGTTCGCCCAAGCGCGACGTCAAGCCGATCACGCAACGCTGATCGCTGCTTTGCCCTCACCCAGGAAAGCTGCCTTCGGGCAGCTTTTTTGCGTTTTGGCTTACATGGCCTGAATGGGCGGGACGGTAATTTTGGAATCGGAGGGTCACTGCTTCATTCACCTGTTCCTTTTCGATTCCTAAGGAGTTCCGTCATGAAAAAAATCGCTGCAATGATGGCCGTCACTTTTGCCTTCGTCATCCCGCTCGCTGGATGCAACACCATGAAGGGCGCAGGCCAGGATATTCAGAAGGGTGGCCAAAAGATGGAAGACGCGGCGACGAAGAAGCAGTGAGGATTTGGACGCCCGCGGCGCTCATCGCGCCGCGGCAATGAAGTCATCGCAGATCACGATGACTCAACCCCCAAAACAAGGAGAAAATAGGGCCCACCATCTCTGAACGAGATGCCAGAGCCCTTATGACTTCCTCCGAACGCAGTTTCGCCCGCCGCATCGACCTGACGTCGCTGCAGTTGTTCGTGGCCGTCTGCGAACTGGGCAGCATCGGACGGGCAGCGGAGCGCGAGTTCATTGCGGCTTCGGCCATCAGCAAGCGCCTGTCGGATCTGGAAGCCACCCTTGGCACCCCCCTCCTCTATCGCCACGCGCGCGGCGTCGACCTGACACCCGCGGGCGAAAGCCTGCTCCATCACGCCCGCTCGGTGCTCTACAGCCTCGAAAAGATGCAGGGCGAGCTCAGCGAATACGCGGACGGCGTGCGAGGCCACGTTCGCGTCCACGCCAACATCTCGGCCATCGTCCAGTTCCTGCCGGAAGACCTCGGCGCATTCACGCGCGAGCACGACGCCATCAAGATCGATCTTGAAGAGCATCTCAGCAGCGAGGTCGTGCGGGCGGTCCACGAAGGCGCCGCCGACCTGGGCGTCTGCCATCTGCCGGAGGGCACGAGCGAACTGCAGAGCCTTCCCTATCGCAAGGATGCGCTGGTGTTGGTCGTGCCGGCGCGACATCCGCTTGCGTCGAAACAGGCGGTCGACTTCGCCGATTCCCTGGATTTCGACCACGTCGGACTGCACACCAACAGCTCCATCTACGTCGCCATGCACCAAGCCGCGCTGGCCCAGAACCGCGCGATCAAGCTTCGCATTCACGTGACGGGACTCGACGCGATGTGCCGGATGATCGACAACGGCCTCGGCATCGGCGTGATGCCGCTTCGCGCCTTCGAGCTCATGCAAGGCGGCATCGGCCGCGGCCTGAAGAACATCGCGCTCAACGACCGGTGGGCCGCGCGGGAGATTCGCTTGGTCGCGCGCGATTTCTCCACCCTCCCGGTAGCGGCCCGCATGCTCGTCACGCACCTGCACTCGCCTTCCTCGGCGCCCGAACAACTCGCCGCATAAGACATTCATTTCCCCACGAAAGAGACCACCATGTCACGCACGCTTTACGACAAGCTCTGGGACGAACACGTCGTCCACACCGAGGAAGACGGCACCGCGATCCTCTACATCGACCGTCACCTCGTCCATGAAGTGACCAGCCCCCAGGCTTTCGAAGGCCTGCGCGAAGCCGGGCGCAAGCTGTGGCGTATCAGCTCCGTGGTGGCGACCGCCGACCACAACACACCGACCACCCACTGGGAGCGCGGCTACGACGGCATCGAGGATCCGATCAGCAAGGAGCAGATCACCACGCTCGACAGCAACATCAAGGAATTCGGCGCCGCCGCGTTCTTCCCGTTCCTGAGCAAGCGCCAGGGCATCGTGCATGTGATCGGCCCCGAATCGGGCGCCACGCTGCCGGGCATGACCGTCGTGTGCGGCGACTCTCACACCTCCACGCACGGCGCCTTCGGCGCGCTCGCGCACGGCATCGGCACCAGCGAGGTCGAACACGTCATGGCCACGCAGACGCTGCTCGCCAAGAAGGCCAGGAACCTGCTCGTGAAAGTCGAGGGCAAGCTGCCCCTGGGCTGCACGGCGAAGGACATCGTGCTCGCGATCATCGGCAAGATCGGCACCGCGGGTGGCACAGGCTACACGATCGAATTTGCCGGGTCCGCGATTCGAGACCTGACCATGGAAGGCCGCATGACGGTCTGCAACATGGCGATCGAAGCCGGCGCGCGCGCGGGAATGGTGGCCGTTGACGAAAAGACCATCAACTACGTCAAGGGCCGCCCCCTCTCGCCCACGGGTGTCGAGTGGGACCAGGCCGTGGCCTACTGGAAGACGCTGCACTCCGATGCCGACGCGCATTTCGACACGGTGGTCGAACTCGACGCAGCGCAGATCAAGCCGCAGGTGACCTGGGGCACTTCGCCCGAAATGGTCGTCCCGGTGGACGGCCGCGTGCCGGATCCCGACAAGGAAAAGGACGCGAACAAGCGCGGCGCGATCGAACGCGCCTTGACCTACATGGGCCTGGAGCCGAACAAGCCGATGAACGACATCCTCATCGACAAGGTGTTCATCGGCTCCTGCACCAACAGCCGCATCGAGGACATGCGCGAAGCCGCTGCGATGGTCAAGAAGCTCGGCCAGAAAGTTGCCAAGAACGTCAAGCTGGCAATGGTCGTTCCCGGCTCGGGCCTCGTGAAGGAACAGGCTGAGCGCGAAGGTCTGGACCTGATCTTCAAGGCGGCAGGCTTTGAATGGCGCGAACCCGGCTGCTCGATGTGCCTCGCCATGAACGCCGACCGGCTGGAGCCGGGCGAGCGCTGCGCATCGACCAGCAACCGCAATTTCGAAGGACGGCAAGGCGCCGGCGGCCGCACGCACCTCGTCAGCCCCGCCATGGCCGCGGCCGCCGCTGTCCACGGTCATTTCGTCGACGTACGTCAATTCGCCTGATTAGGAGCCACACCATGCAGAAATTCACCGTGCACAAGGGCCTCGTGGCACCGATGGACCGCGAGAACGTCGACACCGACGCCATCATCCCCAAGCAATTCCTGAAGTCGATCCGCAAGACCGGCTTCGGCCCGAACCTGTTCGACGCCTGGCGCTACCTGGATCCGGGCGAGCCGGGCCAGGACCCCAAGTCGCGCAAGCCCAATCCGGACTTCGTGCTGAATCAACCGCGTTACGCGGGCGCCTCGGTGCTGCTTGCGCGCAAGAACTTCGGCTGCGGATCGTCACGCGAGCACGCGCCCTGGGCGCTCGACCAATACGGCTTCCGCGCCATCATCGCGCCGAGCTATGCCGACATCTTCTTCAACAACAGCTTCAAGAATGGCCTGCTGCCGATCGTGCTGAGCGAATCGCAGGTCGCGCAGCTTTTCGACGAGACCTTTGCGTTTCCGGGCTACAGCCTGACCATCGACCTTGAACGCCAGGTCGTGATCAAGCCGGACGGCACCGAGATTCCGTTCGAAGTCCAGGCTTTTCGCAAGTACTGCCTGATCAACGGACTCGATGACATCGGCCTGACGCTGCGCCACAAGGACAAGATCAAGGCCTTCGAGACCGAGCGCCTGGCGACGAAACCGTGGCTGTCGCACCAGTTGATCGCCTGATTGCCCACAATCAAAACTTCCAGACGAACCTTCATGAAAATCGCAGTACTCCCCGGTGACGGCATCGGMACCGAAATCGTCGCCGAGGCGCTCCGTGTCCTCGAAACGCTCGATCTCTCGTTCGAGACCGAAACCGCACTCGTCGGCGGCGCAGCCTACGAGGCCCACGGCCATCCGCTACCCGAATCCACGCTCAAGCTCGCCAAGGAGGCCGATGCGGTGCTCTTCGGCGCCGTAGGCGACTGGAAATACGACAAGCTGGAACGCTCGCTGCGGCCCGAGCAGGCCATTCTTGGCTTGCGCAAGAACCTCGGCCTGTTCGCGAACTTCCGTCCGGCCATCTGCTACGAGCAGTTGGTCGATGCATCGAGTCTCAAGCCCGAGCTGATCGCCGGACTCGACATCCTCATCATTCGCGAACTGACGGGCGACATCTATTTCGGCCAGCCACGCGGCCGCCGCACGGCCGTCGACGGCCACTTCCCGGGCGCCGAAGAAGCCTTCGACACCATGCGCTACTCGCGCCCGGAGGTCGAGCGCATCGCCCGCGTCGCGTTCCAGGCGGCGCGCAAGCGCAGCAAGCGCGTGACCAGCGTCGACAAGGCCAACGTGCTTGAGACCTTCCAGTTCTGGAAGGACATCGTCACCGAGGTCGGCAAGGAATATCCCGACGTCGAACTCGACCACATGTACGTCGACAACGCAGCCATGCAACTGGTCAAGGCGCCCAAGAAATTCGATGTGGTGGTCACCGGCAACATGTTCGGCGACATCCTCTCGGACGAGGCCGCGATGCTCACCGGATCGATCGGCATGCTGCCCTCCGCATCGCTCAATTCAAGCAACCAGGGCCTCTACGAGCCCAGCCACGGCAGTGCGCCAGACATCGCAGGCAAAGGGGTTGCCAACCCTTTGGCTACAATCCTGTCCGCTGCCATGATGCTCCGCTTCTCCCTGAACCAACCCGAGGCTGCCGACCGAATCGAGTCGGCGGTCAAGCACGTGCTGGCTCAGGGCTTGCGTACGGCAGACATCTGGTCCGCTGGTACCACCAAGGTAGGCACCCGCGAAATGGGCGATGCCGTGGTGGCTGCCATCACCAAAAAGACGATTACCGGCTAACCGCAGCCCGATTCGTCACGCCCCTCCCCGGCTCTGACGAGCCGGGCGCAAAGAGAAGACAACTTTCTTTTTTCACAAGGGCAAACTGAAATGGCGAACGCAAATCAACCTCTGGTCGGCCTCGTAGGCTGGCGCGGCATGGTCGGCTCGGTCCTGATGGACCGCATGCAGGCCGAAGGCGACTTCGGACTGATCGAGCCGGTCTTCTTCTCGACTTCCAACGCCGGCGGCAAGGCCCCGGCCATGGCAAAGAACGAGACCACGCTCAAGGACGCCCACGACATCGATGCACTCAAGAAGTGCGACATCGTCATCACGGCCCAGGGTGGCGACTACACGACGGAGGTCTTCCCTAAGCTGCGCGCAGCCGGCTGGAAGGGCCACTGGATCGACGCGGCATCCACGCTGCGCATGAACGACGACGCGATCATCGTTCTCGATCCTGTCAATCTCCCGGTCATCGAGAACGCGCTGGCCAAGGGCGGCAAGAACTGGATCGGCGGCAATTGCACGGTCAGCTGCATGCTGATGGGCGTCGGAGCGCTCTACAAGGCCGGCCTGGTCGAATGGATGACCAGCATGACGTACCAGGCGGCATCCGGCGGCGGTGCCCAGCACATGCGCGAGTTGCTCACCCAGTTCGGCACGATCAATGCCGAGGTGCGCGCCCTCCTCGACGACCCGAAGTCGGCCATCCTTGAAATCGACCGCAAGGTCCTGGCCAGGCAGCAATCCTTCTCTGCCGCTGAAACGGCGAACTTCGGTGCTCCCCTCGGCGGCAGCCTGATTCCCTGGATCGACAAGGACCTGGGCGACGGCATGAGCAAGGAAGAATGGAAGGGCGGCGCCGAAACCAACAAGATCCTCGGCCAGGGCGCGGGCTTCGGAACGGCTGCGACGCCGGTGGACGGCTTCTGTGTGCGGATCGGCGCGATGCGCTGCCACAGCCAGGCGCTGACCTTCAAGCTCAAGAAGAACGTCCCCGTGGCTGATATCGAGGCGTTGATCGCCGCCGACAACCAATGGGTCAAGGTCGTGCCGAACAACCGCGAAGCCACGGTCAAGGACCTGACGCCCGTCGCAGTCACCGGAACCATGACGATCCCGGTCGGCCGCCTGCGCAAGCTGGCCATGGGCCCCGAATATGTCGGCGCCTTCACCATCGGCGATCAACTGCTCTGGGGCGCGGCCGAACCGCTGCGCCGCATGCTGCGCATCCTTCTGGAAGCCTGAAGCGTCCCGAGCGCGTCCTCCGGGACGCGCGCCGTTGCTGTGCCGCAACGGCCAATGCATGACGAAGTTTGCACGCACTGGGTAGATAAGGCCTGTCGCCTTGTCAGTGGGGGGTGTTGATGTTAACGTCCCCTTACACTTTTGGGCCGAGCTGCCCCCTTACAGCATGACACGACAACCGTTGACCGCGGCCCGCCTCTCGGCCACACGCCCCGCTCCGACGACCTTGGGTCGCGGACAGCTTTCAGTACTCAGTGCAGCTGTCKCGGTGGCGTTGGGGGCCTTCAGCGCCGACTCCAGTGCAGTGACGCTCGGGCGCCTCAACATCCAATCAGCCCTCGGCGAGCCGCTGCGCGCTGAAATCGAGGTCGCCGACCTCACTCCGGCAGAGGCGGATGGCCTCAAGGTCAACATCGCTTCGTCCGCCGCCTTCAAGGCTGCCGGCGTTCCCTACAACTCCGCGCTGTCCGATGTTCGCGTCGGCGTCCAGCGACGGGCCGACGGGCGCTACGTCGTACGGCTCACCAGCAACCGGCTGGTCAGCGAGCCCTTCATCGACCTGCTGCTCGAAGCCAATTGGAGTTCGGGACGGATCGTCCGGGACTACACGATGCTGCTCGATCCCCCGACCAGCCGCCAGGCAGCCGCACCCGTCGCACCGACTGCGCCGCAGATCAGCGCGCGCCCACAAACCGCAGCGCCTGTCGTGGTTCAGGCGCCGCCGGTGCGTTCGCAGCGCCCCGCTGCGACACCAGCAGTTCCGCCGGAACCCGATGCAATTCGCACCGGAACAGGCAGCGCCACGGGAGATCAACAGGTCACCGTGAAAGCAGGTGACACAGCGAGCAAGATCGCGGGCGCATACAAGCCGGCCGACGTGTCGCTCGACCAGATGCTGGTGGCACTTCTGCGCGCCAATCCCAATGCCTTCATCGGTGGCAACGTCAACCGGATCAAGGCCGGCGCGGTGCTGGATGTACCCGGTGCTTCCCAAGCCGAAGCGATTCCGCCGGCCGAAGCCAAGCGCACCGTGGTGGCACAGAGCCGCGATTTCGGCGACTACCGTCGGCGCCTTGCGGAAAACGCACCGACGTCCCAGGTGGCCGATGCCAGCCGTCAGGCCACGGGCAAGCTGCAGGCCAATGTTGAGGACCGCAACGCTGCGAACGCTGCCAGCGACAAGCTGAAGATCTCCCAGGGCATCACTCCCGGCCACCCGACCGAAGAGCAGATCGCTCAGGCGCGACAAGCGCAAGAGAGCAACGCGCGCGTCGCCGAGTTGTCGAAGAACATCAGCGATTTGAACAAGCTGCAGGCTACCGGAGGCAGCGCCGCCCCGGCCGCTGCGCCGAGCCCTGCACCCGCTCCTGCCGCTACTCCCGCTCCTGCCCCTGCCCCTACTGCGGCGGTTGCCGCGCCCGCAATTCCGCCCGTAACAACAGCGGCACCCCCTGCCGCAGCACCAACGCCCAGCGAGACCGCTGCGACCCCCGCCCCTCCAATTGCGGCTGCCCCTGTGGTCGCCGCCGGCACAACGCCGGCTGCTGCCGCACCGGCGCCCGCACCTGCGCAGCCGCCAGCCGCCGCCGCGACGCCCGCGCCCAAGGCAGCCAAGCCTGCAGCGCCTCCGGCACCCGCAGAGCAGGGCTTCTTTGCGGAACTGCTCGAAAACCCACTCATGGTCGGGGCGGCTGCGCTGATCGCGTTGCTGATCGGCTTCCTGCTCTACCGCGTACTCGGCCGCAAGCGTCGCGACGCAGGCGACAGCGTCTTCATCGAGAGCCGAATCCCCAAGGACTCCTTCTTCGGCGCCAGCGGCGGCGAATCGGTCGACACGAAGAATCGCGGCAATTCAGTGGTGTCCTCACTCTCGTACTCGCCCAGCCAACTGGATGCCGGCGACGTCGACCCCGTGGCGGAGGCCGATGTCTATCTGGCCTATGGTCGCGACCTGCAGGCCGAGGAAATTCTGCGTGAGGCGTTGCGCGTGAACCCGGAACGCACCGCAATTCACCTCAAGTTGCTGGAAATTCACGCCAAGCGCCGCGATCTTCGCGCTTACGAGGCACTCGCCGCGGACGTTCACAAGCTCACCGGCGGCACCGGGACCGACTGGAACCGCGTCGTGGAACTGGGCAAGGATCTGGATCCTGGCAACCCCTTGTACGAATCGGGCGGCCGCGGCGCGTCGGCGGCAGAAGCTGCTGCCTTCGCCGGAACGCTGGCAGCGGCGTCGACTGTAACGGCACCTGCAACCGCACCCGCCCCTCTGGCCGCTGCGGCCGAGCCGGCCGAAGCCCCGCCTCCGGCTTTCGTGCCCTCCGTGGCGCCGCTGGACTTCGATCTCGATCTGAGCAAGCCGCCGGTACCTGCGGCAACCGCGCCGGTGCCCATCAGCGCGACCCTGCCGCCCGTGCCGGTTCAGCCCGCTCGCGAAATTCCGCGCGCCGTACCCGTTTCGGGGGGCATGAATGGCCATGCAGCGGCGAGCCACGCGCCTCGCCTCGATCTTGAAAACGACTTCGACACCGCCCCCGGGGCCCTGGAGCCGATCACGCGCGCTCCCTCGTCGTCCGATGAAGAACGCACACAGCCGGCGCCGCTGCGCGCCGGTCTCCCGGCAGACTCCGGGTTCATCGAATTCGACATGAGTTCGCTGGCCGGCCTGTCGAGCCGCAACCCCGGCGACACGGAACGTGGCCGCCTAGAACCCGTGGAGGAAAGCGGCGAGGGTCCGCACGCGATCAAGCTCTCCCTGGCACGCGAACTCAAGGCGCTCGGCGACGTCGAAGGCGCCCGCTCGCTGGTGGAAGAAGTCGCCGCCGAAAGCTCCGGCGACATCAAGGCCGAGGCCAAGCAGCTCCTCGGTCAGTTGCGCTGAGTGGCCATGCGGCCGCCGATCCTGTCGTGAGGCTGGCTCTCGGTGTCCGTTACAACGGTCAGGCTTACGAAGGCTGGCAAAGCCAGCTTTCGGGCCGGACCGTGCAGGACAAGCTCGAAGCCGCCCTGACCAAATTTGCCGCACAGCCGATCTCCACGCTCTGCGCAGGCCGCACCGATGCAGGTGTCCATGCCCTGATGCAGGTGGTGCATTTCGACACTTCCGTCGATCGCGCGCCCTTTTCCTGGATGCGTGGCACCAACCGATTTCTCCCCGACGATATCGGTGTGCAGTGGGCGCAGCCCGTCCCCGATCAGTTCCATTGCCGCGCGAGCGCGCTCGCGCGCCGCTACGTCTACATCCTTTCGCAATCGCCGGTTCGCCCCAGCCTTGACGCCGGGCGCGTGGGCTGGTCAATGTACCCGCTGGACGGCGATGCCATGCGTGCCGCCGCGGAAATGCTCCTGGGTCAGCATGATTTCAGTTCGTTCCGGGCCTCGGCTTGCCAGGCGCGCTCGCCGATCAAGAACTTGCGCCGCATTGTCATCACGCGGCACGGAGATACGGAGCGTTGCCGCTGGCACTTCGAGTTCGAGGCCGATGCGTTCCTTCATCACATGATCCGCAACATCATGGGCTGTCTCGTGCGCATCGGCCGGGGCGACGAACGGCCGGAATGGATGCTCGAAGTCCTGGAAGCGCGCAGTCGCGTGGTCGCGGCGCCAACCTTCTCGCCGAACGGCTTGTACTTTCTCGGACCGTTGTATGCCGCCGGCTGGGGTCTCCCGCCCGAGGCGACCCTGGACGGAGGAGGCGCTGCGTATGATGGCCCGCCATGAACGCCACCGTCTCGAGCAGCCGCACTCGAATCAAGATCTGCGGGCTGACGCGCGAACAGGACGTTGACGCCGCCGTGGAGGCTGGTGCCGATGCGATCGGATTCGTCCTTTATCCGCCCAGCCCGCGCGCGGTGACGGTGGAGCGAGCGGCGGATCTGGCCTCTCGGCTTCCGCCCTTTGTCACGCCGGTATTGCTGTTTGTCAACGAAGACACGACACGAAGCGTGGGAGCCCTCTCCTCGGTAACCGGCGCCATCGCCCAGTTCCACGGCGACGAGACGCCCGAACAATGCTGGGAAGGCTGCGGCCGGGGCGCCCACCGGTTCATGCGTGCAGCCCGGATTCCGCTGGGCGCCGCCGGCGCGGGCTTCGACCTCGTAAAATACGCGTCCGATTACTCCCGCGCCCAAGCCATCCTGCTCGACGCTCACGTCGAAGCCTATGGCGGCGGCGGCAAGGCATTCGATTGGTCACTTCTTCCACCCGCCGTCGACGCTCACCTCGTCTTGAGTGGTGGGCTCACACCTGCAAACGTGGGCGATGGCATTCGCCAGCTGCGGACGCGCTGCAAGTCGCTGTCCGTTGACGTGAGTTCGGGCGTCGAAGCCTCCAGGGGCATCAAGGACGCCGGAAGGATTCGCGAGTTCGTCGCCGCAGTTCGCGCGGCCGATGCCTCTTCCTAGTTTGCTGCCGGCAGCCCGTCTCGATCGTCGGGCGCTGGCCCACTGATCGAGACCATGAACACCTATCAGCAACCAGACGCCACCGGCCACTTCGGCATCTACGGCGGGACCTTCGCCAGCGAAACGCTGACCCACGCCATCAATGAATTGCGTGACGCCTACGCAAAGTACAAGGACGACCCGGAATTCCTTGCCGAATTCCGCTACGAACTCGCGCATTTCGTTGGCCGGCCGTCGCCGATCTATCACGCCGCACGCACCAGCCGCGAAATGGGCGGTGCGCAGATCTATCTGAAGCGCGAAGACCTCAACCACACCGGCGCCCACAAGGTAAACAACACCATCGGCCAAGCCATGCTGGCCAAGCGGATGGGCAAGCCAAGGGTGATCGCAGAGACCGGCGCTGGCCAGCACGGTGTGGCTACCGCCACCATCTGCGCGCGCTATGGCCTCGAATGCGTGGTCTACATGGGCAGCCAGGACGTCAAGCGCCAAAGCCCCAATGTCTACCGGATGAACCTGCTGGGCGCGACCGTCGTTCCGGTGGAGTCCGGCAGCAAGACCCTGAAGGACGCCCTCAACGAGGCCATGCGCGACTGGGTCACGAACGTCGAGAACACGTTCTACATCATCGGCACGGTCGCCGGGCCTCACCCCTACCCGACCATGGTGCGTGACTTCCAGAGCGTGATCGGCAACGAATGCATCGATCAGATGCCGGCCATGCTCGCGGCGCAAGGCATCACCGGCGAAGCCGAAGGCAGGCAGCCCGACGTGGTGGTCGCCTGCGTGGGCGGGGGCAGCAATGCGATGGGCATCTTCCATCCCTACATTCCGTTCGAGGGCACGCGGCTGATCGGCGTCGAGGCGGCCGGCGAAGGCCTGGACAGCGGCAAGCACTCCGCTTCGATCCTGCGCGGCAGCCCCGGTGTGCTGCACGGCAACCGTACGTACCTGCTACAGAACGAAGACGGTCAGGTGACAGAAACCCATAGCATCAGCGCGGGTCTCGACTACCCCGGCGTGGGGCCCGAGCACGCCTACCTTGCCGACATCGGTCGCGCCGAGTACGTCGGCATCACCGATACCGAAGCGCTCGAGGCGTTCCACTATCTCTGCCGCACCGAAGGCATCATCCCCGCGCTGGAATCGAGCCATGCAGTGGCCTATGCCATGAAGCTGGCAAAGACGATGCGCCCGGACCAATCGATCCTGGTCAACCTGTCCGGCCGCGGCGACAAGGACATCGGCACGGTCGCCGATCTCTCAGGCATCGACTTCTACGACCGGCCGTCGATGCGCGGCCTCAACGTGAAGGGAGGCAAGGCATGAGCCGCATTGCAGCCACCTTCGAAGCCTTACAGAAAGACGGCCGCAGGGCACTGATTCCGTACGTGACAGCGGGCTTCCCTTACGCCGACATCACGCCCGATCTCATGCACGGCATGGTCGAGGCCGGCGCCGATGTGATCGAGCTCGGCGTTCCGTTCTCCGATCCGATGGCGGACGGTCCCGTGGTCCAGCAGGCCGGCGAAGCCGCCCTGGCCCTGGGCATCGGCACGAAGCAGGTTCTGGCCATGGTTGCGGCCTTCCGCCAGAAGGACCAGGCCACGCCCGTCGTGCTGATGGGCTACGCCAACCCGGTCGAGCGCTATGACGGCGTGCATGGCAAGGGCAGCTTCGTCCGCGATGCAGCGGCGGCTGGCGTCGACGGCATGCTGGTGGTCGACTATCCGCCCGAGGAGTGCGAGGAATTCGCCGCCGACCTCAAGGCGAAAAACATCGACCTGATCTTCCTTCTCGCGCCGACCAGCACCGACGAGCGCATGGCGCAGGTCGGTCGCATTGCTTCCGGATACGTCTACTACGTCTCGCTCAAGGGTGTGACCGGTGCCGGAAACCTCGACACGGAAGCGGTCGGCCAGATGATTCCACGCATCCGCCAGCACGTGAAAGTGCCTGTCGGCGTGGGCTTCGGCATCCGCGACGCACGCACCGCGCAGGCCGTGGGCTCGGCGGCCGACGCCGTCGTGATCGGCAGCCGGATCATTCAATTGATCGATGGCCAGCCGCGCGACGCAGTCGTGCCCCTGGTGCGGGAATTTCTGGCCGGAATCCGGCAAGCACTCGACGCCCTGCCCGCAGCCATTCCGAAGAACGCGGCTGGCCGATAATCGCCGCCAACACAAGGAGCCCCCATGAGCTGGCTTGAAAAACTGCTACCCCCAAAGATTGCGCCGACCGACCCGAGCGAGCGCCGCCAGATGCCCGAGGGCCTCTGGATCAAGTGCCCGAGCTGCGAGACCGTGCTCTACAAGACGGATCTGGAACACAACCAGAATGTCTGCCCGAGCTGCGGCCATCATCACCGCATCGGTGCGCGAGCGCGTCTCGACGCCTTTCTCGATTCCGAAGGCCGCTACGAAGTGGGCCAGGAAGTCCTCCCGGTCGATGCCCTCAAGTTCAAGGACAGCCGCAAGTACCCCGAACGCCTCAAGGAAGCGCTGGAAAACACCGGCGAAACCGATGCGCTCGTCGTCATGGGCGGCTCAGTCCACAGCATCAATGTCGTGGTTGCCTGCTTCGAGTTCGACTTCATGGGCGGCAGCATGGGCAGCGTGGTCGGCGAGCGCTTCGTGCGCGGCGTCGAAACCGCCATCGAGCAGAAGGTGCCGTTCATCTGCTTCACCGCAACCGGTGGTGCGCGCATGCAGGAAGGCCTGCTCTCGCTGATGCAGATGGCGAAGACCAATGCGGCGCTGACGCACCTCGCCAAGAAGGGACTGCCTTACATCAGCGTGCTGACCGATCCGACCATGGGCGGCGTGAGCGCAGGTTTTGCGTTCGTGGGCGACGTGGTCATCGCCGAGCCGAAGGCGCTGATCGGTTTTGCCGGCCCGCGCGTGATCGAATCGACCGTGCGCGTGACCTTGCCCGAAGGCTTCCAGCGCGCAGAATTCCTCCAGACCAAGGGCGCCATCGACTTCATCTGCGATCGGCGCGAGCTGCGCAAGACGGTGGCAAACACCCTGGCGATGCTGTTGCGTCAACCCGCGGACGCGGTGATCTGACAGGCGCGAAGACCCGGCTTACGGCCCCAGGGTGAAGACCGAAGCCATCGCGCTGCCCAGGACGATCGCGCCGACCTGCAGCAGCACGATGGCGACCAGCGGTGAGAGGTCCACGCCGCCGACCAGCGGAACGAAGCGCCGCAACGGCCGCACCAGCGGGTCCGCCAGGCGCGCAATCAAGTCGTGCAGCATCGAAGACGCATTCGGCACCCACGACAACACCGCGTAGACAATCAGCAGCGCAGTGAGCCCCGACACCGCGAGCTGCAGCAGACCGATGAGCGACACCAGCGGAAGGATCGTCCAATGGCCAAGTCCGCCCATCAGCAACCACAGCAGCACGAACTTCGCCATGACGAGCAGCCAGGCGGCCACCGCGCTGGCCAGGTCCCAGCGCTTGACCGAAGGCACGATTCGGCGCAGCGGCAGCACGATCCAGTCAGTGATGGCGAACACGAAGCGCCCCAGCGGATTGCCGAACGGCACCCGGTGGTATTGCATGTAGAGACGCAGCAGGCAAGCGCCGCCCAGAAGGCCGACGATCACGTCGAGCAGGAACGATGGGATCTGATAGAGCATGGCGCGAGGTCGTGAGCGGAATGCGATGATAGCCACGCCAAGGTTCACCAATGACGACACAACCCGTTCTGCGCTCCCTTCCCTTGTTCCCCCTGGGCACCGTGTTGTTTCCCGGCGGCCTTCTGCCCTTGCGCATCTTCGAGGTGCGCTACCTCGACATGATCGGCAGATGCCACAAGAACGGCTCGCCCTTTGGCGTGGTCAGTCTCACGCAGGGCTCGGAGGTTCGCAGGGCGGGGGCTGAAGCCGAGCGCTTTGCCACGCTCGGTACCTTCGCAACCATCCGCGAATTCGAATCGCCGCAAGCCGGGTTGATGCAGATCGAATGCGTCGGCACGCAGCGCTTTCGCATTCGCTCGAGCGAATTGCAGAAGCACGGGCTGTGGACGGCCGAGGTCGAATCCATCGCCGACGATCTGCCTCTCGAGGTTCCCGACGACCTTCGCCACGCGGCCGACGCGCTGCGTCGACTGGTCGACACGCTGGAAGAGCGTCGGCGCAACGAAGGCGACCCGAACGTTCGCTTGCCCATTCCGGAACCCTGCCGCTTCGGCGATTGCGGATGGGTCGCCAATCGCTGGTGCGAACTGCTGCCGGTGCAGCCCGAACTCAAGCAGCGGTTGATGGAACTCGACAGCCCGCTGATGCGCCTCGAACTGGTCAGCGATTTGTTGGCGCGCACCGGCATCGTCAAGTAGCCTGCTACAAGTTCGATAGCAATCGATCCAGCATCGGTGCGCCATGGAGGGCGGTTCGCCACGAGCCCTGCAAGGCTAAAATGGCGGGTTGCGCGCGCCTCCGCGCGCGCCACCATCCAGCCCCATGTCCGACCACCTGACACCCTCTGTTCCCACCCCCGCCGCAACGCCAGCCGCGGCCATTGACGACAACCAGCTCATCGCCGAACGGCGCGAAAAACTGAAGGCGCTGCGCCAAGCCCAGGCCGAGGGCAAAGGGGTCGCGTTTCCGAACGACTTCAAACCCGGTCACCGCGCAGCGGCATTGGTTGCCGCACACGGCGAGACGTCGCCCGAAGTGCTCGAGGCCGCTCCCATCGAGGTCAGTGTCGGCGGACGCATGATGCTCAAGCGCGTGATGGGCAAGGCCAGTTTCGCCACCGTGCAGGACGCCACCGGACGCATCCAGCTCTACGTCACGCGCGACGCCGTCGGCGAGGACGCCTACGCCGAGTTCAAGCGCTGGGATCTGGGCGACATCGTGGGCGCCGAAGGCACCGTCTTCAAGACCAAGACCGGCGAACTCTCCGTCAAGGTCACGAAGCTGCGCCTCCTGACCAAGAGCCTGCGGCCATTGCCGGACAAGTTCCACGGCATGGCTGACCAGGAACAGAAGTACCGCCAGCGCTACGTCGACCTGATCACCGATGCAACGGCACGCGAACGCTTCGCCGCGCGCAGCCGGGCCGTGAGCGCCCTGCGCGAGTTCATGGTGGCCAATGACTTCCTCGAAGTCGAGACGCCGATGCTGCATCCCATTCCAGGCGGCGCCAATGCCAAGCCGTTCGTGACGCACCACAACGCGCTCGACCAGGAGATGTTCCTGCGCATCGCGCCGGAGCTGTACCTCAAGCGACTGATCGTGGGCGGCTTCGAACGCGTGTTCGAAATCAACCGGAGCTACCGCAACGAAGGCATCTCGGTGCGGCACAACCCCGAGTTCACGATGATGGAGTTCTACGCGGCGTACTGGAACTACCGCGATCTGATGGACTTCACCGAAACGCTGATCCGCACGATCGCCGACAAGGCGGTCGGCACCCAGCAGTTGACCTACCAGGGCAAGGAAGTCGACCTGACCCAACCTTTCGAGCGGCTCACCATCCGCGAGGCGATCCTCAAGCACACCGATGCCGGATCGAATGTCGACGACGCGGCCTGGCTGGTCAACGCCCTGCGCAAGCTCGGCCTGAGCGAAGAGAAGGACAAGCTCTCGCAGCGCAGCCTCGCAAGCCTGCAGGTGATGTATTTCGAAGAGACCGTGGAAGAGAAGCTCTGGCAGCCGACCTTCATCATGGAACACCCCACCGAGATCTCGCCGCTCGCACGCGCCAACGATGATCGCCCCGAAGTGACGGAGCGCTTCGAGCTCTACATCACTGGTCGCGAGTTCGGCAACGGCTTCAGCGAGCTCAACGATGCCGAAGACCAGGCGGCACGACTGAACGCGCAGGTCGCGGCCAAGGACAGCGGCGACGACGAAGCGATGTACTTCGACCACGACTTCGTGCGCGCGCTGGAATACGGCATGCCGCCTACCGGTGGCTGCGGCATCGGCATCGATCGCCTGATGATGCTTCTGACCGATTCGCCGAGCATTCGCGACGTGATCCTGTTTCCGGCATTGCGGCGGGAATCTTGAGTACACGCGGCCCGGCGATCGGGATCGACTTCGGCACGTCGAATTCCGCCGTCGCCTTCGTGGCGGACGATGGAATGGCGCGTCCGCTGCCGATGGAAGGTACTGCAACGACGATCCCGACAGCCGTGTTCTTTAACGCCGAGGAACGCACCACGCACTTCGGTCGCGAGGCGATCTCGCTCTATCTGGCGGGCACCGAAGGCCGGCTGATGCGATCGCTCAAGAGCCTGCTGGGCAGCTCTCTCATGCAGGAGCAGACCGAGATCTTCAACGAGCGGATGCGCTTCGAGGACATCATCACCCTGTTCCTGTCGGAACTGGGTATGCGGGCCCGCAAGCAACTCGGAGCGCAGCCGAGCCGCGTCGTGGTCGGGCGCCCGGTTCGCTTCGTCGATGATGATCCGGAACGCGACAAGCTGGCGGAGAGCACCCTGAGGCGCGCAGCGAAGAACGCCGGGCTGGGTGAAGTGTCATTTCAGTACGAGCCGATCGCAGCGGCATTCGACTACGAGCGGCGCATCGATCGGGAGTCTCTGGTCCTGATCGTCGACATCGGCGGCGGGACCTCCGATTTCACGGTGGTGCGCCTGGGTCCCGAACGCATGGCGAACGGCGACCGAGCGGCCGACGTGTTGTCCACTACCGGCGTGCACATCGGCGGCACCGACTTCGACCAGCGACTGAGCCTCGAATGCGCGATGCCGGAACTCGGCTTCCGCCATATCGGGCCCCAGGGCCGCGAAGTGCCGAGCCGCACATTCTTCGACCTCTCCTCCTGGCACCTGATCAACTGGCTCTACGCGCCCAAGGCGATTCGGCAGGTGCAGGATCTGCGAACCAGCTACCTCGACACGCGCCTGCATGACCGCCTGATGAACGTGCTCGTGCACCGCGAAGGCCACCGGATCGCTAACGAGGTGGAAGGCGCCAAGATTCGCGCGTCCATGTCGGACGACAGTGTCGCCATCGACCTGTCGTGCGCGGAATCCGGCCTGGCGGTGACCCTCGGAGCCGATGCCATGGCACAACACCTCGCCGTCGCGCTCGACAACGTCGTCGCCTGCGCTCGGGATTGCGTCCAGCGTGCCTCGCACGGCAGCGGAAAACTCGACGCGATTTATCTGACAGGTGGATCGTCGGCGCTCCGTCCATTCCAGAGCGCACTTCGGACGGCGTTCCCCGGCGTCGAGATGGTCGAAGGCGATCTTTTCGGCGGTGTCGCCGCCGGACTGGCCTACGCCGCGGCTTCGGAACGTGTACCGGAACCCGCATGAAGTATCTCGCCGCATACCCTGCGGCACTTCGCGCCCAGGTCGAGCAACTCATCGCACAGGGTCGCCTGGGCGACTTGCTGAAGAAACGCTACGGCAGCACGCACGACATACGCACCGACCGAGCGCTGTACGACTACGTGAGCGATCTCAAAAGCGAGTTCATGCGCAACGCGGAGCCGCTGTCCAAGGTCGCGTTCGACAACAAGCTCCACGTGATCCGGAACGCGCTCGGTACCCACACGACCGTCTCACGCGTGCAGGGCAGCCGCTTGAAGGCAAAACGCGAGATCCGCGTGGCGAGCCTGTTCAAGGAGGTGCCGGAGGAATGGCTGCGGATGATCGTGGTCCATGAGCTGGCCCACACCAAGGAGCGCGAGCACGACAAGGCCTTCTACCAACTGTGCACGCACATGGAGCCGGACTACCACCAGTACGAGTTCGACCTGCGTCTCTATCTGACGCATCTCGATCAGGGCGGCGACCGTCTTTGGTCGACCGCAGTCTAATCAAGGGCGCGGCAGCATCTCGACGGCTTGGCAGTACGCGGTCGACTGCATCAACGCCGTCCACTCCAGCGCCGGGGTCCTGGGCAGCAGGCTCAAGCGGCGCGCTTCACTCGCACCGTTCGGTTTCCACTGCCCGCTCCGCGCGGCTGCAGCGAAGCCATCGAGCAACTCGTCAAGCGCAGAACCCTCTCCGACGCTCTGGTTGCAAAGCAGCGCCAAGTCGCAGCCCGCCTGGAGAGCGGCCAGCGCCGCATCGGTATAGCTCAGCAGATTGCCCTGCACCCGGCGCGCTGCTTCCATGCTGAGGTCGTCGCTGAACACGGCGCCGTCGAAGCGCAACTTGCCGCGCAGGATCTCCTGAAGCCACTTCGAGGAAAACCCGGCCGGCCGCGCATCGACCTTCGGATAGACCACGTGCGCCGGCATGACCGCCGCGAGCGAGCCGACCAGCCAGTCGTAAGGGCGGGCATCGTCTGCAAGGATCGCCTTGAGGCCGCGCCGATCGACAGGAATCGCGACATGCGAATCGGCCTTGACGAAGCCGTGTCCGGGAAAATGCTTGCCGCAATTGGCCATGCCCGCCTGCAGCAATCCGTGCATCAGACTCCTGCCGAGCAGGGCCACAACGCGAGGATCGCGGTGAAAGCTGCGGTCACCGATCACGCTGCTTTCGCCGTAGTCCAGGTCGAGCACGGGCGTAAAACTGAAATCGACGCCACAAGCCCGGAGTTCGGTTGCCAGAACGTGCCCGCAGGCAACCGTCGCCTGGGTCGCCCGGAGCGGATCATTCATCCACATCTCGCCGAGGGTGCGCATGGACGGCAACCGCGTGAAGCCATCGGTGCGGAAACGCTGAACGCGGCCGCCCTCATGGTCCACGCAGATCAGGATGTCGGGTCGCAGCGCCTTGATTTCGGCATTCAGCGCGCACATCTGGGCGCGGTCGCGCCAGTTCCGCGCGAAGTGAATCACGCCGCCGACCAGCGGATCTGAGAGACGGCGGCGGTCGGCGGCGTTGAGTTCGGCTCCCGCGACATCGATGATCAGCGGGGCATGTTGTGCTTTGTCGGTCATTCCTTGCGCTCGATGACGACGAAACTCGCCGCATAGTCGGTTTCATCGGTCACGGTCACGTGGGCGCTCAGGCCCTGCCCTTCGAACCAGTCCTTGAGGGGGCCGTGCAGCACGATCACGGGCTTGCCGCTCTTCAGGTTGGCAATCTCGCAGTTCCGCCAGCTCATCGGCATGCGCATGCCCATGCCGATCGCCTTGCTGAAAGCCTCCTTGGCGGAAAACCGGGTGGCCAGATAGCGCAAGCCCCGATGGGGCCAACGGGCGCTGCGCGCCTGCCAGGTAGCGTACTCGGCGTCGCTCAGGACCTTCCGCGCGAATCGATCGCCCTGGCGCTCGAAGGTGGCGGCGATGCGCCGGACATCGCAGATGTCGGTGCCGATGCCGAAGATCACGTTGCCTCGTCGATACGGCGCAAATACTCGCGCGTGGCCGCGACGTAGCCGAGTTCGAGAGCGTCCGACACGAACGCGTGGCCGATCGACACCTCCCGCACGCCGGGCACGGCGCGCAGGAATTCCGTGAGATTCTCGCGGCTCAGGTCGTGTCCGGCGTTGACCTCGAGGCCGGCGGCATGCGCGGCGCGCGCGGCTTCCACATAAAGCTGCAGAACGGCTTCCGCCTTCGAGGTATCGCGCGAGGCGGCGTAGCCCTCGGTGTAGAGCTCGACGCGATCGGCGCCGACCGCCTTGGCCGCCGCCATCATTTCCGGATTCGGATCCATGAACAGGCTCACGCGCACGCCCAGCGAACGCGCCTCGGCGATCACGGGCCGCAGGCGATCGGCATCTTCAGGGAAGCTCCATCCGTGGTCGCTGGTCGACTGGGTTTCGCTGTCCGGCACGAAGGTGGCCTGGTGCGGACGCAGTTCGCGCACGAACTCCATCAGATTGTGGAAAGGATTGCCCTCGATGTTGAACTCGGCCGCCGGCCAGTCCCTGTGCAGCAAGGCCGACAGATCGTGCACATCCTGCGGGCGGATGTGCCGCTCATCTGGCCGCGGATGCACCGTGATGCCGTGCGCCCCGGCGTCGAGACATAGCGCGGCCGCGAACAACACGCTCGGAATGCCGAGCTGCCGCGTATTGCGCACCAGCGCGACCTTGTTGAGATTGACCGAAAGGGCGGTGGAAGTGGAAGAGCTCATAGGGCTTGCAGGTCCCGCATCATCTGCCGCGTACGCAGCGTTGCAACGCCGCAATGGTAGTTGAGCAAGGCGCGCAATTGGGTACGAAGTGCGCCGTTGACGCCGGCACATGCCCTGAGTGTCGACGCGAATGGCGCACGGTCGTCGAGCGCGGCCTGCAGCATCAGCCAATCGGCGCCCTGCAGTGCGGCCTCGTCGTCAAAGGCTTCACGCAGGCCGGCTTCGGGGACGAGCGCATAGCGGTCGCCCGGCGTCAGTGGCGCCAGCGTGAGCGTCTGGGCGTTGAGCGCCGGCAGGAAGCCGACCTCGCGCAGCAACAGCAGTTCGAAGGCGCGCAGCGCGGCGGATTGCGTGGCGGCCTGCGCACCGGCATGGTCGCCGGCCAACACCTGGACCACCGCGGCATAGGCATCGAAAAGTGCCTCGTGCGGGTCGTCCCGGGCCAGTAGGCGCAGCAGCAACTCGTTGACGTAGTAGCCCGACAGCAGCGCCTCGCCCGTCGGCATCACATGGCCACCCATCCACTCGGCGCCCTTGAGGGTGCGGATTTCGGCGTCGCCACTGAAGTTCAGCTGCAGCGGCTGCAGCGGCAGCAGCACGGGCCGGAAATTGGAGCTGGGTCGCTTGGCGCCCTTGGCCACCAGCGCGATACGGCCATGGTGCCGGGTGAAGGTCTCGAGGATCAGGCTCGATTCGCTCCAGTCGTAGCGATGCAGCACATAGGCCGGCTCATGAGTGGCTCGCATACCCGCAGGCTTGCTCCGATCGGGGGAGCATCAGCCTCTGCTCATTCGTAGCCGAAGGAACGGACGCGGGCTTCGTCGTCGGCCCAGCCGGACCGCACCTTGACCCAGAGCTCGATGAACACCTTGGCGTCCATCAGCTTCTCGAGTTCCTGGCGCGTCTCGGTGCCGATGCGCTTGATGCGCTCGCCCTTGTCGCCGATGACCATGGCCTTGTGGCCGTCTCGCTCCACGACGATCGTCGCAGCGATCTTGAGCAGGCGCTTGTGGCCCTTGCGCGCGGGCGGCTCTTCCTCGAACTTGTCAATGATGACGGTCGACGTGTAGGGAAGTTCATCGCCGGTCAGGCGGAACAGCTTCTCTCGTACCATTTCGCTGGCCAGGAACTGTTCGCTGCGATCGGTGAGTTCGTCTTCGGCATACCACCAGGCTTGCTCGGGCAGGTATTTCTCGCAAATGCCGAAGACGCGCTCGATGTCCTTCGAATTCTTTGCCGACATCGGCACGAACTCGGCGAAGGCATGCTTCTGCTGCATGGTCTGCAGCCACGGCGCGATGTCGGCGCGGCGATGCACGTTGTCCAGCTTGTTGGCGATCAACACTGTGGGAATCCCGCTGCCGAGCAGCTTCAGCACGCGCTCATCCGCCGCGGTGAAACTGCCGGCTTCCACCACGAAGAGGATCAAATCCACGTCCGACACCGCCCCGACGACCGTCTTGTTGAGGGAGCGGTTCAGTGCGTTGGCATGGAGCGTCTGGAAGCCCGGCGTGTCGACGAACACGAACTGCGTGGCGCCGAGCGTGCGCATGCCGGTGATGCGGTGGCGCGTGGTCTGCGCCTTGCGCGAGGTGATGCTGATCTTCTGGCCCACCAGTGCATTGAGCAGGGTCGACTTGCCGACGTTGGGCTTGCCGACGATGGCGACCAGGCCGCATCGTTGAGAAGACGAAGCCGGGTTGGCAGCGTCCATCCCGCCTTCCGGCGGATGGGGAGCGGAGTCTTTGGGGTCGTTCATGGGGATGCCTTCGCGCCGCGCGCCTTGAGCCGGATCAACATCGCCGCCGCGGCAGCCTGCTCGCCGGCACGGCGCGAGCCGCCGATACCGTGCTCGCGCAGACCCAGATCAGGCGCTTCGCATTCGACCTCGAAGGTCTGCTTGTGCGCCGCGCCGAGTGTTCCGACCACGCGATAGACCGGCAACTTCATTTTGTGGCCCTGGAGCCATTCCTGCAATTCGGTCTTGGGGTCCTTGGCCGCCGCATCCATGCGTGGATTGATCTCGACGGCCACGTACAGACGCTGCACGAGCGCTTGAGCGGCAGCGAAACCAGCATCCAGATAGACGGCGCCGATGACAGCTTCGAGCGCATCGGCCAGGATCGATGGCCGATTCGATCCGCCCGAACGCGCCTCGCCCTCGCCAAGCCGCAACAGCGGCGACAACGCCAGCTTGATCGCGAGCTGATGCAGCGTGTCCTGCTTGACCAGATTGGCCCGAACCCTGGACAGATCGCCTTCGGGCATTTCCGAAAGGCGCGTGAAGAGCAGGTGCGATACGGCGAGATTGAGGACGGAATCGCCGAGAAATTCGAGCCGCTCGTTGTGATCGGCCGAAAAACTGCGATGGGTCAGGGCCCGCTGCAGGAGCCGCGGATCCGCAAACGAATGCTGAAGGCGCGCCTGGAGCGCGGCGAGGCCACTCTCGGTCACGGCGCGATCGACGCCGCCAACCCGGCAAGCCTGGGGGTGCGTTTCATCTAGCTCGATTGGCCTCGGTACTTCAACACGAGATAGGCCGGCCCGAAGAGGTGGATTTCGCGGTCGTAGGCAAAGGACACAATCACCTTGTCACCATCCTTCTTCACGTCGAGATCCCTGCCGCTGACGGACTTGAAGTCATCGATGGCCTGCGCGCGGTCGAAGATGGCGCGGACTTCGGGCACCGTCGTGCCTTCCTTGGCCTTGTTCGCGGCCTTGGTGATCGCCTGATACTCGATCAACGTCGGAATGACCTGCGCCACCACCACGCCCACACACGCGACCACGATGGCCACGAACAAAAGCCCCACGAACGAGATTCCGCGCTGTTTCTGTTTTGCCTGCTGAGTTCTCATGCCCTCTTTCCCCTCGATGAAATGCCGAATATTTATTGGAACGTGCCGATGCGCCTCAGGTCACCGAAATTCATCCAGATCAGGAACGCCTTGCCGACGATATTCTGGTCTGGAACGAACCCCCAATAGCGCGAATCGAGCGAATTGTCTCGGTTGTCGCCCATCATGAAGTAATAGCCCGGCGGCACTTTGCACACGACACCTTCAACACTGTAGCGGCAATTTTCCTGGTTCGGGAACGGCATGATTTCAACTTCGGAAAGGCCGGCGCGGCGCGTTTCATCGTTGAGCAGCTTGTGCTGCGTGTCGCCGAGCTTTTCCGTGTATTGCTTGAGGTAGCGCATCGTCTCCTCGTCAAAATAGTCCGGCACGGCGTCCTTGCTTACCGGCTGGCCGTTGATCGTGAGCTTCTTGTTCAGATAGGCCACCTCGTCGCCCGGCACGCCCACCACGCGCTTGATGTAGTCCATGCTCGGCTTGGGCGGATATCGGAACACCATGACGTCCCCGCGCGCTGGCGGTCGACCGTCAGTGATCTTGGTATTGATTACCGGCAGGCGGAGCCCGTAGACGAATTTGTTGACGAGGATCAGGTCACCCGTCAGGAGCGTCGGCATCATGGAGCCCGACGGAATCTTGAATGGCTCGAACAGGAACGAACGCAGCAGGAACACCACCAGGATCACGGGGAACAGACCGGCAGTCCAGTCCAGCCACCATGGCTGCATGACCAGGCGTTCGCTGGCCTTGGCGTCGACCGTGTCGACCTGTGTGATGCCCTGGCGAGTCAGTTCCTCGCGCCGTTTGGCGAGTGCGGCGTCGAGCGCCTCGGCCGCACGCCGGCGCTTGGGCAGGAAATAGAAGCGCTCGGCGAGCCAATAGATACCGGTGACAACGGTCGCCAGGAAAAGCAGCAGTGCGAAGTTGCCTTCGACCGCGCCGAAATACCAGGCACCGACATAGCCGACGAAAGCCGCGAGAATCAGTGAAGTGAGGAATGCCATCTTTAGTCTTCGACTTGCAGGATGGCGAGAAAGGCCTCTTGCGGGACCTCGACCGAGCCGATCTGCTTCATTCTTTTTTTGCCCGCTTTCTGCTTTTCGAGCAGCTTGCGCTTGCGGGTGATATCGCCGCCATAACACTTGGCAAGCACGTTCTTGCGCAGGGCCTTGATTGTCTCACGCGCAATGATGTTGGCCCCGATGGCCGCCTGGATTGCAACGTCGAACATCTGGCGCGAAATGATCTCGCGCATCTTTGAAACCACCGCCCTGCCGCGGTACTGGCTCTGGCTCCGGTGCACGATGATCGACAGGGCATCGACCTTCTCGCCGTTGAGCAGGATGTCGACCTTGACGACATCCGACGCGCGGTATTCCTTGAACTCGTAGTCCATGGACGCATAGCCACGGCTGACCGATTTGAGCTTGTCGAAGAAATCGAGCACGATCTCACCCAACGGCATTTCGTAGGTCAACATGACCTGCCGGCCGTGATAGGCCATGTTCATCTGGACGCCGCGCTTTTGATTGGCAAGCGTCATGACCGCTCCGACGTACTCCTGCGGCATGTAGAGATGGACGGTGACGATCGGCTCGCGGATCTCGGACATGCGGCCGACGTCGGGCATCTTGGAAGGGTTCTCCACCATGATGACCTCGCCGTCGCTCTTGACGACCTGGTAGACCACACTGGGCGCCGTCGTGATCAGGTCCTGGTCGAACTCGCGTTCCAGGCGCTCCTGCACGATCTCCATGTGCAGCAGGCCGAGAAAGCCGCATCGGAATCCAAAGCCCAGGGCCTGCGACACCTCCGGCTCGTAATGCAGCGACGAATCGTTGAGCTTGAGTTTTTCGAGCGCGTCGCGGAGCGAGTCGTACTCGCTCGCCTCTGTCGGATAGAGGCCGGCGAAGACCTGGGGCTGGATCTCCTTGAAGCCCGGCAATGCTTCGGTCGCGGTAGCGGCCGCACCGCCGGTGCCAGCCTTGATCAGCGTGACGGTGTCGCCCACCTTGGCGGCCTGCAGTTCCTTGATCCCGGCAATGATGAAGCCAACCTCACCGGCTTCGAGGGACTCACGCGCTTCCGTCGCGGGAGTGAACACCCCCAGGTTGTCGGCGTTGTAGGTTGCGCCCGATGCCATCATCTTGATTCGCTCGCCCTTGGCGAGACGGCCATCGACCACGCGCACCAGCATCACGACACCCACGTAGGCGTCGAACCAGCTGTCGATGATCATGGCGCGCAACGCGCCGTCGGGATTGCCGCGCGGCGATGGGACCTTCGCGACGATGGCCTCGAGAATTTCGTCGATGCCCATGCCGGTCTTTGCCGAACATGGGATCGCATCGGTCGCATCGATGCCGATGACATCCTCGATCTCGGCCTTCGCGTTGTCGGGATCCGCCTGTGGCAAATCCATCTTGTTGAGCACCGGCACCACTTCAACGCCGAGGTCGAGCGCGGTGTAGCAGTTGGCCACCGTCTGCGCTTCGACACCTTGGCTCGCATCAACAACGAGCAGCGCGCCTTCGCATGCAGAGAGCGAGCGACTCACTTCGTAGGAGAAGTCGACATGGCCCGGTGTATCAATCAGATTGAGGTTGTAGACCTGTCCATCGCGTGCCTTGTAGTGCAGTGCGGCGGTCTGTGCCTTGATGGTTATCCCACGCTCTTTCTCGATGTCCATCGAGTCGAGCACTTGCGCCTCCATCTCGCGGTCGGCGAGTCCACCGCAACGCTGGATCAAGCGATCCGCAAGCGTCGACTTGCCGTGATCGATGTGCGCAATGATCGAAAAATTTCTGATGTGATTCATCAACGGGAACGCTTAAGTACTTGAATTGGCTCGCGCGAAGTCGGGAGCGCACAAGAAAAAAGGGCGCGTCTACAAGAGACGCGCCCTGAACCAACAAGCAATGGCAACTGCAGTAGTTGGAACTTCATTGTAGGCAAAAAGGGGGGCGCGTACAGCCGGGCCAGAGCCCTCGGACGGTCGTTGCAGGTCAGCAACATGGTGCTTATGAACAGCTTATCAACAGCATCGGTGGAGCAATTCCTTAACAACTTGTGGGTGAACTGTGGACCGACAGTGGACGGATAGCGGGCATCTCGCATCGTGAAGATCACCGGCCCGCTTATGCACGGACCGGCGTCTGGAAGGCCTCTATTCTACCGAAACTCGTCATTAGATGACTGTTAAGTTAGTGAGTACAAACTAAATTGAAGGATCAGGGACGGGAAAAATTTTTTCATCGCAATGCTGCCCGCGCGCGACAACCTCGAAAAAAAGGCCCCAAACCCGACTGTTGGGTGGGGCCACTTGACGCAGGACCCGAGTTCAGCGTGCAGGCCGGAGCAGCGCATATTGCGCCCAGTCGCCTCGACGGAAAAGCAGGCTGACAGGCTTGCTCTTATCTGACTTCGCCAAGACGGTCTCGAAATCCTTCACGTTGGCCACTTCCACATTGCTGATCGCCAGCACGACATCGCCTTCGCGCAGTCCGGCCCGGGCCGCAGCGCCGGTGGCCGCATCGATCTTCACGCCGCCCTTGAGCTTCAACTCCTTCTTCTGCACTTCAGTGAGATCGCTCAACGTCAGCCCCATGGACTTTGCGGCAGCGGACGCCGGCGTCTTGCTGGAAGAATCATCACGATCCGACGCTTGCCTGGCGGGTTTGTCAGGCTCGATCTCCGCGATGGTCACGTTCAGATCGCGCACATTGCCACGGCGGAACACAGTCACCGAACTCTTGGTGCCGGGCTTCGTGTTTCCGACAAGACGCGGCAGATCGCTGGGCTTCTCGATGGATTTGCCATCGAACTTGGTGATGATGTCGCCCGGCTCGATCCCGGCTTTCTCGCCTGGCGATCCGGTCTCGACGCCACGGACCAAGGCACCTTGCGCCTTTCCGAGACCGATCGATTCGGCCACATCCTTCGTGACTTGATCGATCTGCACGCCGATTCGCCCACGCGAAACGCGGCCGAACGCGCGCAATTGATCGCTCACACGAATGGCCTCATCGATCGGGATCGAGAAAGAGATGCCCATGAACCCACCAGAGCGCGAGTAGATCTGGCTGTTGATGCCGACGACTTCGCCGCGCATGTTGATCAAGGGGCCACCGGAATTCCCGGGATTGATGGCCACGTCCGTCTGGATGAAAGGCAAGTAATCCCCGGTGTCGCGCTGCTTGGCGCTCACGATGCCTGCTGTGACGGTGTTCTCCAGGCCGAAAGGCGATCCGATCGCCATCACCCACTCGCCGACACGCAGTTTCGAAATGTCGCCGACCTTGACCGCGGGAAGACCGGTCGCGTCAATCTTCACGACGGCAACATCGGTCCGCTTGTCGGCGCCGACGATCTTTGCCTTGAATTCACGCTTGTCCGTCAAGGTCACCAGCACTTCGGATGCGCCGTCGACCACATGCGCGTTGGTCATGACGAAACCATCCGGCGAGAGGATGAAGCCGGATCCCACGCCGCGAGGCCGCTCCTCTTCCTGTGGTGCTTGGGGCCTGTTCGGCCGGGGGCCCTGGCGCGGAATGCCTGGCATCGGCTGGCCGAAGAAGCGCCGGAAGAAGTCCTGCATCTCCTCATCCATCTCGCCGTTGCCGGCTCCCTGCGTCACCTTCTCGACGGTGCGAATGTTGACCACCGCAGGGCCGACCTGATCGACCAGATCGGTGAAGTCCGGAAGCACGCGCGCTTGCGCGAACGCAGGGGTTGATGGCAGCAACGCGGCGGTCGACACGACGGCGAAAGCACAGGCAACCAGGCATGAGCGGAATGTGTTCCCCTCGACTTTGAACATCATCAGCTTCTTTCGTTTGAGAGTCTTAGACAAAAACACCATCTATGAGCGCACACGAAACGTGAGGTTCAACCCGCGGTTTCGGCCCGGCGATTCAACGCGCTCGGACAAGACCTTGCGCAAGGGCGTCGAGCGTCTGTGGCGGCACTTCCCCCACCGCTGTCAGCCACCAATCGCCGTCCTTGTCGGCCAACCGGCGTGTGAGCGTAAAGGTTGCTCCCAGCGCAAGCAGAACTTCGCGAGGCTTGCGCTGCGCATCGTAAGGCTCCAGGAACAGCGAGACCGAAGCAAGACCGTCCGAGAAGGTCCACTGCATCGTATGCCCCTGGCCCTCGCCAGCCAAGGGACGCCGATAGCAATTGATCGGCTTGAAGCCGGCAACACCTTTCTTGAGCGCCCATCCCTCGCGCTGCGCCGTGGTGCGCTCGAGCTCGGACTTCTCGATGCGATAACCAGCCGTGCTGCCCATCATCTGCACCAGCGCGTGGATCTTGATCGGTGCATCGAGCTGAAGTTCGGAAAACGCCGACTGTTCGATCACCTTGTTCTCGCCATCGATGGTCTGCAACTTCACCACCAGCCCCGAGCGCCGCTCGCTCCAGACTCGGTAACCGAACCGGAGCTTGTCCCTTGGTTCAAGTTGCACCACATCGGTGTCAAAGCCAGCCACGCGGTCTTTACCGATCACATGAACATCATAGAAATCCGCGATGGACGAATCGGGCGAACCCAACAGGTTCGGGAACAACTCAAGGCTTTCGCGCTTCTCGCTTTTGACGACCTTTGATTCCGGCAGGAAGGTCACGACATGATCGTTACGCCGAAATGTCGAACGGGGGGGCCCCGACAAGGCTTCGATGCGCTCCATCTGAAGATCGCCTTCGCACACATGCCAGATCCGTGCACTTGAGAGGTTTCCGGCTTCGGCAGAGACGACGAATGTGCCCGCGTAGCTACGTTGCCGCGACGCGGCGTGCATGCGCTGGAGCCATTCGACGACGCCCAGCGACGGGGCTTCGCTGACGTTGGCGCCTTTGGCTGGCGGCGAGGAGATCCGCGTCTGGGCGACAGCAGCCTCCGCCATGCAAAGCGCAGCCATCAAGATCACAGACCTACGCGCGGGAATTGGCATCGAAACAGTCATCGCATGAGGCACAGGCACGCAATCAGCGCGAAGGTCTTTCGAAAGTGGCGTTGCGCAGGAAGCCCGATGGCAGCTGCGCGCCGCCAACCTGCTGATGAGCCTCCAGGAGCTGATCGAGCCTCGGATCGCGCAGCATGACCTGCGGGTTTCCGTTTCCAACCAGCACGCGTGTAGGGACAAGGGTCTGAGACGCCTGCTGAGCGACATTCGCGGTCGCGACAACCGCAGTCGGAGCCTGTTGCTGCGCCAACTGCGCGCCCACCGGCCGAGCCCCTTCGACACCTACCCAATTCCACCCAATGGCTGCCGCGGCCGCCAAAGACGCGGCGCCGGCGACCAGTTTCCACCGAAACACAGGCTCATTGGCAGCCTTGAGGTGCCGAGCCTGCAACCGCTTTGCATTGGTCGGGACCGCGACAAGTGCCGGTGTAGCGGGCTCCGCAGCCAGTCGACTTTGAAGGCGGGACAGAAACGATGAGGTGTCGCTGCATGCCGCATGCCCCCCCGAACGCAGCACATCACCGACCAAATGATAGGTCTGCCATGTCGCACGCAATTCTTCGTCGACACCGACCTTGCCAATTACCTGGGCGAACTCATCGTCGCGCAGGTGGCCATCGGCGAGCGCGGACACCTGCTCACGAGCTATGTTTGTGTGGTTCATCTCATTCACCTGCTTACCAACGCTTGCCAGACTGGTTGTCCAGCAAGGGCTTGACCCTGGCCGAAATCGCTTCGCGTGCCCGAAAGATCCGCGATCGCACCGTGCCGATCGGACAACTCATGACCTCGGCAATCTCTTCGTAACTCATACCCTCGATCTCGCGCAGCGTCACTGCCTGCCGAAGCTCGGCAGGCAGCGCTTCCATCGCCGCTTCGACCGCCGCCGCAATTTCGTTGGCAGCCAGAACGGATTCGGGGGTCTCGTCGCTGATTGGTTCGTTTCCGGGTCGGTAAGTTTCATCGTCGTCTTCGGAAGACGAACGCAGAGCGCTCTCCGTGACGGTCGGGTCGCGCTTCATGTCCACCAATGCCTTCTTGGCAGTGTTTACCGCGATCCGGTAGAGCCAAGTGTAGAACTGCGCCTCGCCACGAAACTGATGCAGGGCGCGGTAGGCGCGGATGAAGGTTTCCTGGGCGATGTCTTCGACCAGATTTACATCTCGCACCATGCGGCCGATCAATCGTTCGATCCGACGCTGGTACTTGATGACGAGCAGTTCAAAGGCCTTCTGATCCCCGGCCACGGTGCGCTGAACAAGCTGAAAGTCAACCTCTCCCGGTCTCGCGGCTTCGACCGGCGCGTCGGTGAGACCGGCGTCCGGTGGTACGGGAGGTGGCGAAACTGTCATGGCGAGGAATAAGGCGCATTGGCCGCGATCGGATCCTGCGCCCGTGCGGCCGGATCATCCGGAGCGGCGCGCGAATATAGCGCACGGCGCAAATCCCGCCATCGGGCAGGCACGGCATTCCGATCAAGCCAGATCCAGCGTCGCGTCCGGACGGACTCCGTCAGGCAAATCAGCAGCAAGAACTGGAGGTCCAATGCCACGCTCGCCCGGGCCGTTCGAACTGGGATGCGTCCCGACATCGTCCAGTGTTGCCCGTCAAAGGTCAAATCGGCCGGGGCTGAGCATCTGAGCACACCAGTCCATGCCGCCATCCCGGCGACGACTGCGCTGAGCAGCAGAATGCCCTCCCGCCAACCCAGGGTAGCCGATTGAAGACAGGCAACGGAGACGCCGCAGACGCCCAGCCCCCACAAAATAAGGAGGAGGCGCTCGGCATTGCGCGAGCGCCCCACCGGATAGCTCACCGATGGGGCGCTGTGCATGAGTCGGGCAGGATCAAACGCGCTTGAACACCAGCGTGCCGTTGGTGCCGCCAAATCCGAAGTTGTTCTTGACCGCGACATCGATCTTGAGATCACGCGCTTCATTTGCGCAGTAGTCGAGATCGCACTCCGGATCTTGATTGAAGATATTGATCGTCGGCGGGCTCTTCTGATGATGCAGCGCCAAGACGGTAAACACTGATTCGATACCGCCGGCGCCGCCGAGCAAATGACCTGTCATCGATTTCGTCGAGTTGACGACAAGCTTTTTGGCGTGATCGCCGAAGGCGTTCTTGATCGCGTTGGTCTCGTTCAGGTCACCCAGCGGCGTCGACGTTCCATGCGCGTTGACATACTGCACCTGATCAGCGTTCACGCCGGCATTGGCGAGCGCCATCTTCATGGACCGGCGCGGGCCATCCACATTCGGCGCAGTCATGTGATAGGCGTCCCCACTCATCCCGAAGCCAGAGACTTCCGCGTAAATCTTGGCGCCCCGCGCCTTCGCATGCTCGTATTCTTCAAGAACCAGCACGCCAGCACCCTCGCCGA
The DNA here is from genome assembly GCF_056397705.1 of Variovorax sp. 05L425. NCBI lineage: Bacteria > Pseudomonadati > Pseudomonadota > Betaproteobacteria > Burkholderiales > Comamonadaceae > Variovorax > Variovorax sp. 05L425. The sequence continues at coordinate 136,270 of NZ_JBFTNY010000009.1, forward strand.
GCACGAACCCGTCACGATCCTTGTCCCACGGCCGAGAGGCGGTCGTCGGATCGTCGTTGCGAGTGGACAAGGCTCTTGCTGCCGCAAACCCGCCCAAGCCAAGCGGAGATACCGTGGATTCAGCACCGCCGGCAATCATCACATCGGCATCGCCGTACTCGATCATGCGCGCGGATGTCCCGATCGCATGCAAGCCCGTGGTGCACGCAGTGACGATAGCGATATTGGGGCCCTTGAAGCCGTACTGAATGGAGACGTGGCCCGAGATCATGTTGATGATCGACGCCGGCACGAAGAACGGAGACACGCGGCGCGGACCACGGTTCACCAGTTCGGCATGGGTGTCTTCAATCAACGGCAGCCCGCCGATACCCGAGCCGATATTGCACCCGATGCGTACCGCCTGCTCGTCCGACAACGCATCGCCCGTCGGAAGGCCGCTGTCTTGCACCGCCTGCATTGCTGCGGCGAGCCCGAGGTGAATGAAGCGGTCCATATGGCGCGCTTCCTTCTCCGGGATGTACTGCTTGATGTCGAAACCCTTCACTTCACCTGCGAACTTGCAAGAGAAGCCGCTCACGTCGAACTTGGTGATGGTGTCGATGCCCGATTTCCCGGCCAATAGATTGGCCCAGGACTCGGCGACGGTGTTTCCGACAGGAGCGAGGCAACCGAGTCCGGTCACGACGACGCGGCGTTTGGTCATGCCGGCAAACCTTTCTGGGAGCACTGAGACCATTGCACGGCGCAGGCCTATGGAATGGAGACTCAGCTTGGCCGATCAGGCCTTTTGATTCTTGGTGGCGTAGTCGACGGCGTTCTGCACCGTCGTGATCTTCTCGGCGTCTTCGTCCGGGATCTCGATGCCGAACTCGTCCTCGAGCGCCATCACGAGTTCGACCGTGTCGAGCGAGTCTGCACCGAGATCGGCAACAAAGGCCTTTTCGTTGGTGACCTGGGACTCTTCAACGCCGAGTTGTTCGGCAATGATTTTCTTGACACGTGCTTCGATATCGCTCATTTGGTTCCCTCTGAGGGTTGTAAGTAATCGGTGGATTTTAGCCGGCCGCGTTGTGGCATTTGCCGCACAGCGGTCGTTGAAAGGGATTGCGTCTGGAGCTTACATATGCATGCCGCCATTCACGTGCAGTTCCTGCCCCGTGACATAGGCGGCTTGCGGAGAAGCCAGGAAGGCGACGGCATGGGCAATGTCCGCCGGTTTGCCCAGGTGGCCGAGCGGAATCTGGGCGAGCAGCGCCTGCTGTTGCGCCTCGGGCAGGCTGGCGGTCATATCGGTTTCGATGAAGCCCGGGGCAACGCAATTGACAGTAATGTTGCGACTCCCGAGTTCGCGCGCCAAGGCGCGCGTCATGCCCGCGACGCCGGCCTTTGCAGCGGCATAGTTGGCTTGGCCTGCGTTGCCCGAAGCGCCGACCACACTGGTGATGTTGATGATGCGGCCGTAGCGCTGCTTCATCATGGGCCGAATCACCGCGCGGGAAAGACGGAAAACCGCCTTCAAATTGGTGTCGAGCACGGCATCCCAATCCACATCCTTCAGGCGCATTGCAAGCGTGTCGCGGGTGATGCCTGCGTTGTTCACCAGCACGTGGACTGCGCCGTAGACCTTCACGATTTCATCGATCAGCGCCTCGACCGCCGCACCGTCATTGACGTCGAGCGCGCATCCGCGGCCGTCATATCCACCCAAGGCCGCCGTGATCTTGGCCGCGCCCTCTTCGGTGGTGCCGGTACCGATGACCTTGAGCCCGCGTTGGGCCAACTCGAGCGCGATCGCCGCACCGATACCACGAGACGCGCCAGTAACCAGCGCGACCTGTCCTTCAAATTTGGGTGTGCTCATGAAAACAACCTTGGGGCTCGGGCCTCAGATGCCGAGCATTTGCCTGGTTTCGGCGAGGGTCGCCGGGTCGTAGACCGAAACTGCGGCCATCTCGGGTGCGATTCGCTTCGCCATGCCGGACAGTACCTTGCCTGGACCGCACTCGACGACGGCTTCAACGCCTCGGGACTTCAAGGCCTGTACGGTCTCAACCCATCTCACGGGACCCGCGGCCTGACGCACCAAGGCGTCGCGAATCAACTCGGGATCGTCTGTGACGCTCACGTCGATATTGTTGATGACAGGAATCTGAGGCGCCAGAAGCGCCATCGGTGCGAGGCGCTCACGCAACGCCTGCGCAGCAGGCTTCATCAGACTCGAATGGAAGGGCGCGGAAACAGGCAAGGGCAATGCCCGCTTTGCGCCGCTCGCCTTCAACACTTCGCAAGCCTTGTCGACGGCAGCCTTGCTTCCCGCAATCACGGTCTGCATCGGATCATTGAAATTCACCGCTTCGACGACCTCGCCGCTGCCCGGTCCGAACGCAGCGGTCACTTCAGCGCAACCGGCCTTCACCTTTTCCGCGTCCATGCCCAGGATGGCCGCCATCGCCCCCACTCCGACCGGAACAGCCTGCTGCATGGCCTGGGCGCGAAAGCGCACCAGCGGTGCAGCCTGGGCCAACGTGAGGACTCCGGAAGCGACCAGCGCGGCGTACTCGCCCAGTGAGTGGCCAGCTACGACCGACGGACGACCCCCTCCCTCTGCCAGCCAGGCACGCCAAGCGGCCACACCTGCGACCAGCATCACCGGCTGGGTATTGGTGGTCAGGGCCAGGGCCTCCTTGGGGCCTTCATGAATGAGACGCGCGACGTCTTCGCCGAGGGCATCGGACGCCTCGCGCAAAGTTTCGGCGACTGCAGGGTGATCGCCCCAGGCGTCGAGCATCCCGACAGCTTGCGAGCCCTGTCCCGGAAAGACAAAAGCGAAGGTTTTCATTGTTCGTGTGTGTCCTGGCGCGCAATTGCCCCGTCGGGCAGCGCGCAAGTATCAATAGTCCAACAACACCGCGCCCCAGGTGAAGCCACCGCCAACGCCTTCGAGCATCAAGGTGTCGCCCTTCTTCACCTTGCCGGAGCGCACGGCATGATCCAGGGCCAACGGTATGGAGGCAGCCGAAGTATTGCCGTGCTCATCGACTGTCACGATCAGCTTTTCACGGGGCAATTTCAGTTTCCTGGCGGTGCCTTCCATGATCCGGATATTTGCCTGATGAGGAATCAGCCAGTCGATATCGTCGTCCGTCTTGCCCGCTTTTTGCAGGGTGGCGCGAGCGGCTTCCTCGAGGACACGCACAGCCAACTTGAATACCGCCTGTCCATCCATGTGAAGCAAAGGCGTGCCGAGCACGGATCCACCTGACACGTGACCTGGCACACAGAGGATGCCGACATGCTTGCCATCAGCATGCAGATCGCTGGAAAGTATCCCGGGTTCGTCGCTGGCCTCGAGGATGACGGCACCTGCGCCATCGCCGAAGAGCACGCACGTGGTGCGATCGTTGAAGTCCAGAATGCGGGAGAACACTTCTGCCCCCACGATGAGAGCGCATTTGGCGCTGCCGGTGCGAATCATTGCATCTGCAACGGTCAACGCGTAGACAAAACCGCTGCACACTGCCTGGACATCGAACGCCGGGCAACCGGCGATTCCCAGCTTGTGCTGGAGAATGGCGGCCGACGACGGAAAGACCATATCTGGCGTCGAGGTCGCAACGATGATCAAGTCGATATCGGCCGCACTGCGGCCCGCAGCCTCAAGTGCATGCCGTGCCGCCTCGAGACCCAGATCGCTGCTTGACACATCTGGTGCAGCGAAATGTCGAGCCCGGATACCGGTGCGCTCGATGATCCATTGGTCCGAAGTCTCGACGCCGCGCGCGGCCAAGTCTCGGGCGAGGTCGTCGTTGGTGACGCGGCGTGGCGGCAGGTAGCTACCGGTGCCTGTAATACGAGAGAAAGGGGTCATCAAACGTGGAGCGCCGCGGTGTCGGCCGACGCCGCCGATTCTTGCCGCGCGAGCAGTGGCGCGGCGTGGGCGATGCGGGCCCGCACGCGATCGAGCAGGTTGTTGCGAGCGGCATCATAAGCGCGATCAAGGGCATGTCCGAAGGCCACTTCGTCGGCAGAGCCATGGCTCTTGAACACCAACCCTCGAAGGCCGAGCAATGCCGCGCCGTTGTATCTACGATGATCCAAACGTTTTTTAAGCGCTTTTAGAACAGGATAGGACACGATCGCAGCAAATTTGCTGAACAAGCCGCTTGTGTACTCGATGCGAAGAAAATCGACAATCATTGAGGCGACGCCTTCGGTCGCCTTGAGAGTGACATTTCCGACAAACCCGTCGCACACGACGATGTCAGTTGTCCCCTTGAAGATGTCGTTGCCTTCCACGTTACCGTAGAAGTTCAAGTCCTGTGAAGCAGCCGCTTTTCGAAGCAGTTGGCTCGCTTTCTTGATGGTTTCGCTGCCTTTGATGGCCTCTTCCCCAACGTTGAGGAGCCCAACAGTCGGTGATTCATTGCCGGTCAAGGCAGACACCAGCGCCGACCCAAGCACTGCAAATTGCAAGAGATCTTCGGCGTCGCAATCGACATTGGCCCCAAGATCAAGGACCGTCGTCGCACCACCCTTGCTGTTTGGCAATTGAGGCGCGATGGCAGGCCGATCGATCCCGTCGAGGGTCTTCAGCAAATATCTCGCGATGGCCATGAGCGCGCCGGTGTTCCCGGCCGAAACCGCAGCCTGGGCTGCGCCGTCCTTTACTTGCTGGATAGCGACCCGCATCGACGAGTCTTTTTTCTTGCGAAGCGCGACTTCAATGGGATCGTCCATGCCGACCACTTCGCGCGCGGGAATGACGGTTGCACGAGGATGCGAGAAGCCGGCAAGTGCGTCAGGCATTCCAACGAGAAGCAGCGAGGCCTCCGCATGACGATCGAGAAACGCTCGGCAGGCCGCGAGCGTGACGCGCGGGCCATGGTCGCCGCCCATGCAATCAACAGCAAGCGTGATCACGGACGGGGCGGGAGCAAGTGCAGACGGTGTGGCCATCAAAACAAAGGCCCGACGCTACGGAAAAAGTAGCTTCGGGCCTTGGCCTTGAAACGAAATCAGGCTTCAGATTTGGTCTTAAGAACCTTGCGGCCACGATAAAAGCCGTTCGGGCTGATGTGGTGACGCAGGTGCGTCTCGCCCGTGGTGGGCTCAACGGCGATGCCGGGCACGCCCAGCGCGTTGTGCGAACGATGCATGCCGCGCTTCGACGGCGACTTCTTGTTTTGCTGGACGGCCATGCTGGCTCCTGGAAGTATTCGGGTGGGTTGGTGTGCATGCGGGGCGGCGATAACGCTTTCAAAGCACTAGCGGCGGCGCGCGCGAAGCCCATGAGTATAGCCTAACAGGGCACCGAGCGCCAATGGACTTGCCTCCGGGCTACTTTGACTTGTCCGATCGCAGTGCGCCCAGGACCGCGAAAGGATTGGGCCGTTCGGCCTCTGCTGCCTCGAAATCGGGATCCACGGCCGAAAGCCGCGTCGGTTCGGGGCAAGCCTCGTGCCGCGGGGTCACTGGAATTTCCATCAGAAGTTCGTCTTCGATGAGTTCGTGAAGATCAAAGTCGCGGCTCGCCACCAGCACGTCCTCTTCCGCTTCCTCGTCTTCGGCGGCTGCGGTGGCCTCGTCGGCGGCAAAGCGGTACCAGCGGTCGACATGCAACGGCACATCGACCGGCGAAAGGCACCGTTGGCAAACAAGGGGGGCAAGGACATCCGCCGTCAGGTGCAGCCACGAAACAACCGCGCCGTCGGGGCCAGCGCGGCCCTGGCCGACAGCTTTCCAGCGAACCATCAAGTTCTCGGCGGGATCGACCAACTCAGCGCGCAAGCGCTTGTAGTTTCGGATGGGGTCGTTTCCGGAAATGGCAGCAGCGGCTTCGGCGAAGCCGTTCACGTCAAGGCGACCGGGGGCAAATTCTCTCGTCATCCACGCCAGTCTAAACCGCTCGCGCACAATCCTGTCCATGCAACGCCAAGTGATACTTGCTTCGACCTCGCGCTATCGGCGAGAACTCATGCTCCGATTGCGCCTGCCTTTCGACGTCCACGCGCCGGAAGTCGATGAAACGCCCATGGCGGACGAGACGCCACGCGTGCTCGCCGAGCGACTCGCGCTTGAAAAGGCGACGGCGGTTGCGCGTCGTTTTCCCGAGGCCGTCGTGATCGGATCCGATCAAGTGGCCGACCTGTCCGGCGAGCCCCTTGGAAAACCCGGGGACCACGCTCGCGCCACTGCCCAGTTGCGACGCATGCGTGGGCAGACGCTGATATTCCAGACGGCCGTAGCCGTGGTGTGTCAAAACACGGGCTTCGCACAGCGGGATCTGGCGCCCGTGAAAGTGACGTTTCGCGACCTGAGCGATGCAGCCATCGAGGCCTATTTGAATGCCGAGCAACCCTACGACTGTGCCGGGAGCGCTAAAAGCGAGGGCCTGGGCATCGCATTGCTCGATTCCATAGAGAGCGATGACCCGACCGCGCTCGTCGGCCTGCCGCTGATTCGAACGGCCAAGATGTTGCGGGCGGCAGGAGTCGACCTGCTGTGAACACCAAGGCGTATGGAAAGCTGTATCTCGTCCCAGCGCCGCTCGATTTCGGATGCGACGAGCAGACGGATCTTCAAGATGCATTGCCCCTAGGTACCTTGCAAGTGGCTGCGCAGATCACCCACTGGATCTGCGAAAACGCGAAGTCTGCCCGCGCCTATCTCAAGCGCATCGACGCCGTCGTGCCGCTCGCCGCTCCTTTGCAGGCCCTGCAGATCCAGGAGCTGCCGCGTGAGGTCCATAAGAAGGGCGATCACGGCGGGCAATTCGATGCACGACCACTTCTGGCCGCCGCCCTGGAAGGTCATGACGTGGGGTTGCTCAGTGAAGCGGGCATGCCTGCCGTCGCCGACCCCGGCTCATCGGTGGCGAAGGCTGCCCACGAACTGGGCGTTGCAGTCGTCCCGCTGACCGGCCCCGTGTCGCTCCTGCTGGCATTGGCGGCAAGCGGTCTGAACGGCCAGAACTTCGCCTTCGTTGGTTATCTCCCGCAGGACGCCGACGCGCGCGTTCGGCGAATTCGCGAACTCGAGGCGCTCGCACTCAAGACCGGCCAGACGCAGCTTTTCATCGAGACGCCCTATCGCAATGCTGCCGTGCTGCAGGCACTCACGCAGACGCTGCAGCACAACACCCGCCTGGCAGTGGCCAGAGGGCTCACGCTCGCGTCTTCGCACGTTCGCAGCGAGACCGTGAAAGCCTGGCGTGCAAAGCCGGCGCCTGCGGATGAGCGCACACCGGCCGTGTTCGCCATCGGCCGCTAGAGGCCAGTTCGACGCGATGACGGTCGTTCCCGCAAGCATGCGCTTGGCTTCGCGGGCGCAATTCTTCTGTTCAGGGTTTGTCTTCGCGACGTGGGGAGTCCACATCCCTACCGTGAAAGCGCACTACGGCGTCAACGAAGCCCAGTTGGGCCTCGCACTGCTGGCAGCGGGCATCGGCGCGCTCCTCGGTCTGACGCAGGCGAGCCGCTGGATCGGCCGCTACGGCGCTGGCCGCATGGCCGGTCTTTGCGGCTCGGCCTACGCACTGCTGCTCGCGGGTCTATTGATGGCGCCGGGCTATGCCGCGCTACTGGTCCTGCTCGCGACATTCGGCATCGCGACGAGTGTGTTCGACGTCGCAATCAACACCGAAGCGGCGCAGCTCGAACTCCAAGGCGACAAGCCACTGATGAGCGGCATGCATGGCATGTTCAGCCTGGGCGGCATGGTCGGCGCGACCACGGGCAGCGCGGCCATCGCGGCGGGATTGGGCGCGCAACACCATTTGACGCTTGTCGCCACGACCATGGCGCTCACGGTGGCGGTATCCGCTCAACGGATGCTCCCCAAGGAGGCGACCGCATTCGCCAGCGGAGACAGCGGTTTTCGGCTGCCTCGCGGCACCCTCGCGGTACTCGGGCTCCTGGCCGCGCTCGGACTGATTGCGGAGGGCGCGATCTACGACTGGAGCGTCCTCTACCTGCAACAGGAACTGGGTAGCCCTCAGCAGCAGGCAGCCCTCGCCTATGCGAGTTTTTCGGCGGCAATGGCAACCGCGCGCTTCGGCGGCGATGCGATGCGGGCACGCTTCGAGCCGGCCGTACTCCTGCGTGCGAGCGCCCTGCTGGCGGCCGCGTCCATGACGCTGGTATTGATCACCGACACACCCTGGTTGGCCTTGGTCGGATTTGCAGGCGTCGGCATTGGATTCGCCAACGTGGTGCCCGTTCTTTTCGCAGCATCCGCCCGCGTGCCCGGCGTCGAGCCGGCGCAGGGCATCGCCGCGGTATCGGCGGTCGCCTATCTGGGCTTCATGGCGGGACCGCCAGTGATCGGGTTCCTGGCGCAAATCAGCACGCTGACCGCTGCGCTGTACGTCGTGGTGCTTTTCGCCGCGGGACTGGCGGCTTCGGCGCGCCACGCCAATACGACCTGAATCGGTCAGTGCAGCACAGGCGCGGCGCGCATCGCCCGCACTGACGCGTCGCCAAGGGCGGCGCCGAATTTCTTGGCGAGCTTCTCGGCGACGTTGTCGCGACGCGTGTAGTCGATGACTTCTTCGGCCTTGATCACTTCGCGTGCCACGTAGTCGACATTGCCGAGTTGATCTGCGAGGCCCAGCTCGATCGCCTGCTGGCCGCTCCAGAACAGTCCACTGAACAGGCCCGGGGTATTGACCTTGAGACGATCGCCGCGACCGCTCTTGACCACCTCGATGAACTGCGCGTGGATCTGATCCAGCATCTGCTGCGCGTGCGCGCGCTGGGGTTCGCTCATCGGACTGAACGGATCCAGGAAGCCTTTGTTCTCCCCGGCCGTGAGGAGCCTTCGCTCCACGCCCACCTTGTCCATGAGGCCGGTGAATCCGAAGCCGTCCATCAGCACGCCGATGCTTCCGACGATGCTGGCCTTGTCGACGAAAACCTTGTCGGTGGCAGCGGCGATGTAGTACGCGGCGGAAGCGCAGGTCTCTTCGACGACGGCGTAGATCGGCTTGTTGTATTTGGCGCGCATGCGCTTGATTTCGTCGTTGATGATGCCCGCCTGCACCGGGCTGCCGCCCGGCGAGTTGATCAGCAGTACGATGCCCTTGGCACCTTCGTCTTCGAAGGCCGTCTTCATTGCTGCAACGACGAATTCAGCGCTCGCATCCGCGCCGCTGGCGATTTCGCCCTTGATTTCGACCACTGCGGTATGCGCTGTCGTCTTCGCCGCCGTGGGCGTGGCGCGCGACACGGCAAACCACGCCAGGAAGATGAAGAAGGCCAGCCAGGCAAGACGCACGAAGATCTTCCACCGCCGGGCCGCTCTTTGTTCGCGCAAAGCCGCAAAGGCCAGTTTTTCCAGGGTCGCGCGTTCCCAGCCGGCCTGCTGCGTCGGGTCGTTCTTTGACATGTTCATTGAAGTAGAGACGGGCGCAGCGCGCTCGAAAGGCTCGAAACCCTCGGGCTCCTTGCGGTTGGAATCTGTCATTTCAGAAGGCGAGAGGTTGGAGGTTCCAGTCAGTATGCCAGTGGACAACGCCGTCCCGTTCGCTCAACGTGATCTTCACGAGGCCGCCACGACAAGGGCCCCCGGCGCATTCACCGGTATCCGGCTTGTAGACCGCGCCATGCGTCGCGCACAGGAGCCATTGCCCGCTGTCGTCGAAGAAGCGATCGGGCTGGAAATCCAGTTCCATCGCGACATGGCTGCAGCGGTTCAGGTAGGCATGCGGCCTGCCCTCGAATCGGATGGCGAAGGCGCGGCATGTCTGGCCACCATGCACCACATCGAACGGCACTCCGCGGCCGCCCTCGACCAAGTCAGCGGCATTGCAGAGAGGAACGCATTCGCTCATGCCCGAATTGTCACGCGTTCGCGAGAAGCCATTCCGTCAGACCGGAAACCGAATGAGCCACATGCACGGGCGACAAGGCCTCGAAGTCGTCGGATTCGTGGGCCCCATAGCTCACGCCGAGGCTCGCGCAGCCTGCATTGATCGCGAGTTGGAGGTCGTGTGTGGTGTCTCCGATCATCAGGGTTCGTTCGGGCGGCACATCGAGCTCTTCCATCAGTTCGAGCAGCATGCGCGGATGAGGCTTCCCGAAGGTCTCGTCCGCCGTGCGAGAGGCGTCGAAGCGATCACGCAAGGCGACAGTCGCCAGCGCCTCGTTCAGTCCGCGCCGAGACTTGCCGGTCGCAACGGCCAGCAAGTGGCCGCGCGCCCGGAGCGCATCGAGCATCGGCAGTACGCCGTCGAACAGCACAAGATCGTCCTGATGCTGAAGATAGTGGTATCGGTAGCGAGCGCCGAGTTCGGGGTACTTTTCCTTCGGTACGTCCGGTGCCGCGCGAGCGAGCGCTTCCGCAAGGCCGAGCCCGATCACCCAGGCGGCGTCGTTTTCGCTCGGCTTGGCGCCGCCGACGTCGACCACCGCGGCCTGAATGCAGCGAACGATCAGGCGTGTCGAGTCGTAAAGCGTTCCGTCCCAGTCAAAGGCGATCAGGTCGAAGCGGCGTGGGCGGATATCAGTCATTGAGGGGTTGTCACGGGGTGAGTCGCAAGCACTTCCAGTGCAGGTTTGGGCATCAGTACATGCAATTCCGGCGGCAGGTCCGCCTGCAGTGCCATGCGTTCATTGCTCGCGGGATGGGTGAACTGCAGGCGCCATGCGTGCAGGAACATGCGCTTGAGGCCGAGTTTCTGAAGCGCCCGGTTGCGCTCGAAATCGCCGTACTTGTCGTCCCCAGCGATGGCATGTCCAGCCGAAGCCAGATGGACGCGAATCTGGTGTGTTCGGCCGGTCTTGATGGTGACTGCCAGAAGCGACACCGGCGCGGCATCTCCGGCCAGGGTGAAACGGGCCAGCACTTTCACCAGCGTAACGGCTCGCATCGCATCGGGATGGTCCTTGGCTACGACGCGCACGCGACGCTCGCCAGCCTCGGAAGCGCCGGGCGGACCCGCCAGGAGATATTTGGCCAGGGGCGCGTCAAGCACTTTCTTATTAGCGGGCCAACTTCCTTCGACCAGAGCGAGGTAGGTCTTTCCCGTTTCGCGCTCCCGGAATTGGTCCTGCAATGCGGTCAACGCGCTGCGCTTCTTCGCAATCAGAAGAATGCCGGACGTTTCCCGATCGAGTCGATGCACGAGTTCCAGGAAGCGGGCAGCAGGCCGCGCCCTGCGCAACTGCTCGATGACGCCAAAGCTGACGCCGCTGCCGCCATGAACGGCAACGCCCGCAGGTTTGTCGATCGCGATCAGTGAGTCGTCTTCGTGCAACAGGGGGAATTCACGTGCGGGCACGGGAGAGGAAGCGCCCTCCTCCGTTCGAGGCGATACGCGAACCGGCGGCAAACGCAGCACATCGCCGGCGGCCAGGCGGGTCTCGGCCTGCGCGCGCCCCTTGTTGACCCGCACCTCTCCCGACCGAATGATCCGGTAGACGTGGGTCTTTGGTACGCCCTTGAGATGGCGGAAGAGGAAGTTATCCAACCGTTGGCCCGCAGACTCCTCGTCGACTGTCAGAAAGCGAACTTCGGCCACCGCGGGACTCGGCTTCGCACCTATAATGTTTTTCACCAGCGCGGTCATGTAAGTGCTTGATTAATCAGAAGTTTAGAGCACTGCAGGAGGCGCTGTGAGGTCGATGCCGCTTTGATGTCGAGTTCGCAAGCCACGCGCAAATGCGCAAGGCGGCGGGCGCTTCACCCGAGTCAAGCCGACGCCCACGAAACACCGATACGGAATACCCCAGCCGGCAGGCTCAAAGCTGCCGGCGGATCGAAGCGAGTACCTTGTGTTGATGCTATTGGTTCAACTTGTTCTGCGTTGGCTGATGCCGACGAGTTCAGGCATTGAGCCGCCAGCTTCGCGCGCCACCATTGCGCCAATCGCTATAAAAAGTGTAGCGAGTCAACATCACATCGGGCTCGCGCCCATCCATGCGCCCCCACCCTGGCCGGCATTGAGTTGACTCTCGATGCGGCTGTCCGCGCTCGCGCGGTGGCCACCATCCGCCAGGGCTTAGCGGCAATTCCTTCGTTTCGCGACGCGTCGTCCGTGCATCGTTAGGTCCGTCATGGACCGGTAGAACGAGACGAACATACAAAGGACAACGCATCATGAAACGGATGCTGATCAACGCCACGCAGGCTGAAGAACGCCGCTTGGCCATCGTCGACGGGCAAAAGCTCCTCGACTACGAAATCGAGATCGAAGGGCGCGAACAGCGCAAGGGCAACATCTACAAGGCAGTGGTGACGCGCGTCGAGCCGTCGCTGGAAGCCTGCTTCGTCGACTACGGCGAAGACCGCCACGGCTTCCTGCCGTTCAAGGAAATCTCCAAGCAATATTTCGCAGAGGGCGTGTCGGCCAGCCAGGCACGGATTCAGGACGCGATCAAGGAGGGCCAGGAACTGGTCGTCCAGGTCGAAAAGGAAGAGCGCGGCAACAAAGGTGCGGCGCTGACGACATTCATTTCGCTGGCCGGACGCTACGTCGTGCTGATGCCGAACAATCCGCGCGGCGGCGGCGTGAGCCGGCGGATCGAGGGTGACGACCGGGCCGAACTGAAGGAAGCGATGGACCAGCTCGAATATCCCAAGGGGATGAGCATCATCGCGCGCACTGCAGGCATCGGACGCTCGGCACCCGAACTGCAGTGGGACTTGAACTACCTGCTCAAGCTCTGGGCCGCCATCGACGGCGCTGCCAAGGGCGGCAAGGGCGCCTTCCTGATCTACCAGGAATCCTCGCTCGTGATCCGTGCCATCCGTGATTACTTCAATCACGACATCGGCGACATCCTGATCGATACCGACGACATCTACGACCAGGCGCAGCAGTTCATGGCGCACGTGATGCCGGAGCATGCTTCGCGCGTGAAACGCTATCGCGACGATGCGGCCCTCTTCAGCCGATTCCAGATCGAGCATCAGATCGAGTCGGCCTATGCCCGCACGGTGCAGTTGCCCAGCGGCGGCGCCATCGTGATCGATCACACGGAAGCACTCGTCTCGGTCGACGTCAACTCGGCACGCGCCATCAAGGGCGGCGATATCGAAGAGACGGCCACTCGCACCAATCTCGAGGCCGCGGACGAAGTGGCGCGCCAGATGCGTCTGCGCGATCTGGGCGGCCTGATCGTGATCGACTTCATCGACATGGACGAGTCGAAAAATCGCCGTGAAGTCGAAAGCCGGCTGCGTGACGCTCTGCGGCAGGACCGTGCGCGTGTGCAGTTCGGGTCGATCAGCAAGTTCGGCCTCATGGAAATGAGCCGCCAGCGGCTGAAGCCCGCGCTGAGCGAAGGCTCGTCAATCCCCTGCCCCCGTTGTGGCGGTTCCGGCCACATTCGCGACACCGAATCGAGCGCGCTGCAGATCCTTCGCATCATTCAAGAAGAATCGATGAAGGACAACACGGCGGCAGTGCACGTGCAGGTTCCGGTCGAGGTTGCCTCGTTCCTCCTGAACGAGAAGCGCCCAGAGATCGCCAAGATCGAACTCAAGCAGCGCGTGACCGTGCTGATGGTGCCCAACAAGACGCTCGAAACGCCCAATTACAAGCTGGAGCGCCTCAAGCACGACGATCCGCGTCTCGATCACATCGAAGCCAGCTACAAGATGGCTGACGAGATCGAAGACCCGACCTCCGTCACGCGCCGCTCGCAAGAGCCTACCAACAAGCAAACGCCGGTCATCAAGGGCGTCCTGCCCGACGCACCGGCGCCCGTGGTGGCACCGAAGCCCGAGACCGCTCGCCCACCCGTTTCTGCTCAGGCAGCCGCAACCCCGGCAACAGCCGCCCCAGCGGTGGCCAAATCGGCCGAATCCGGCCTATTCGGTTGGATCAAGAGCCTCTTTGGCGCCACACCGGCGCCCGCACCCGCGCCGGTCATTCCTGTCGAAGCTCCAAAGCCGCGCAAGGAAGGTCGCACGGGCCGCGACGGCGAAACGCCGCGCACCGCGCGAGACGGTGAACAGCGCCGTGGACGCGGCGAGGGCCGTAGCGGCCGCGACGGCGAGCGCCGCGGAGGCCGTTCAGGCGAGCGCCGCGAAGGCGAACGTCGGGACGGACGCAACGAGGCTCGCAACGACAGCCAGGTTCGGGAGCCGCGCGAAGCACGGCCCGCCCGCGACGGTGAGCGCCGCGGACGTGGCGAGCGTCGCGAAGGCGATGCGCGGCAGCAGCCGGTCGAGACGACGGAAGTTCAGTTCGACGCTCAGGCAGCCGCCGCAAACAGCCCTTCTGGCGACTTGGGCGCCCCGTCGGAACGCACGCCGCGCGGACGCGGCGAGCGCCGGGACCGCGGTGGCGAACGCAACGCGGACGCTTCGCGCGAACGCAGCGGCGATGCGACGCGCGACGCAAGCCTGAGTGGAGAGGCAACGCCAAACGCCGGACAGGCTGATCGCGGCGGACGCAACGGTCGGGAAGACCGGGCGCCCCGCAACGAGCGCGGTGAAGGTCGTCGGGAACGGCGCTACGAGGGCCCCGCGCAAATCAGCGAGTTGCCCACGCCTGACCAGCAACCGGTGCTCGACCGCAACGCCGTCAATGAAGCCAGCACCCAAGAGGCCCAGGGAGCGGAACTTGCACCGCGTCGCGAGGGCGACGAGCGTCGCGGGCGCTCCCGCGATCGATACGGACGCGACCGCCGCGACCGTGGACCTCGCGAAGACGGCGATGTGAATGAATCCGCTTCGATGCCCGTCTCGACCGCAGAAAGAGACGATGCCCAAGAAGCGCCGGTTCCGGTTCGCACCCCACAGGTCGTCACCGCGCCGGCCGCACCCATCGTGGTGGAAGCCAAGGCCCCATCTACGCGTGCACTCCCGAAGGTCCAGCCATTCGTTCTACCCCTCGACGAACTGGCTCAAGTCGCCGAGGGCTCGGGCCTTCACTGGGTCAATTCGGACGCCGAGCGGGTTGCGCAGGTCCGCGCAGCCATCGCCGCTGAACCCAGGCCCCTGCACGTTCCTCGCGAGCGCCCGCCCGCGATCGTGATCGACGAAGGTCCGTTGGTGCTCGTCGAAACCCGGCGCGATCTGGCTGGAATGGTGTTGCCGTTCGAGAAGGCGGCTCAAGACTCGGGCGCTCGCCCCTGAGTCACAGGGAGGCTCGCCCTCCCTTTTTTCTCGTCTCAAAAAATGGCATGGCCGGCGCCCGCGCGCGCCGGCTCCCGAGGGAGAACGCCCTCGGCGCCAGAATTGGCCGACACCATCGTCCGTGCGACGCTGGCATCAGGCGGCCAGTGCCACCCTGAAGATTCCGCTATCAGTGCGTTCCTGACGCCGCCCGTGGGGCTGCGCGCGCACCAAAAACTGGCCTTCGACCCAGGCTCCCGGTTTCTGTATCGAGACCCCGCGTCTCGAAGCGACGTGTGATGCTGCATCGCACAAAACGAAGCCTTCTGGACTTATTCACGTTTCGCCAAACGGCGTATGTAAACAACACCTTCTCCTACAGCCCCGTTAACAATTTGTCATACCAAAGGACTACACTGTGCTCGAGCATGCTGCGATGCATCAAACGCGTTCGCACTTCTCATTACAGAGGAAGAAGACTAGGCCGTTTGGCGGACGATGTACGGCTTTTGTTGACACGACAGCGGCAGGCGCATATGTTCAAATTCTTGCCGATAGTAGTAAAGCGTTACACTGCCCCGCTCACCCGATTGAGGCAGCACCCGTTACGGGAGAATTGCAAATGTTTCGTTCTGACTCGACCGCAAATGGCAACGTGGTCCGACGTTTTTCTCCTGATGGGGGCGGCCCTTCTGCACCCGCATATGCACAGCCACGCCGGCTGACCTACCTTGAACGCACGGCAAAGCGGACCATCGACATCGTCGGCGCGCTGACTTTCTTCGCCCTCTTCGGCCCGCTTTATCTGATCGTGGCCTTGAGCGTTGCTGTCAGCATGGGTCGGCCGGTTCACTTCTGGCAAAACCGGCTTGGCGAAAGCGGTCAGCGCTTTCGCTTCTACAAGTTTCGGTCGATGGTGCGCAATTCGGAGGATGTGCTGGACGAGTTCCTGAGCCGCAATGACATGGCCCGGACCGAGTGGGACACCTTCCAGAAACTCGAGAAAGACCCTCGGATCACCCCCATCGGCGTTTTCATCCGCAAGCTCAGTCTGGACGAACTGCCCCAGTTCTGGAATGTGCTCAAGGGTGACATGAGCCTGGTCGGCCCGCGCCCGTGCATGGAGCGCCAACGGAGTCTCTATGGCAAGGGCTGGGAGCACTATTGCGCGGTGCGCCCCGGCATTACCGGGCTGTGGCAGGTGAGCGGCCGCAACCGTCTTTCCTACGCGCGCCGCGTCGAACTCGACGTTGAGTACGTCTGCAACTGGTCGCTTTGGCTGGACGTCAAGATCTTGTTGAGGACTGTTCGCGCGGTCGTGAGCGGCGAGGGGTCGCGGTGACTTCCGTGCAGCCCGTGGTGCTCTGCGGCGGCAGCGGCACCCGCTTGTGGCCTCTTTCGCGCAAGACACTGCCCAAGCAGTTCGCCCCGCTGGTGGGCAACAAGAGCCTGCTCCTTCTCACACTGGAGCGTCTGCGCAAGCTCAACACCGAAGTGACTTGCGTGGCCGCCGAAGAGCATCGATTTCTTGTTCAGGAAGGCATCGATGCGGCACAGGTCAGCGGCAAGCAGTTGCTCGAGCCCGTCGCTCGCAACACCGCTGCCGCGATGGCGGCGACTGCGCTGCTCGCCGATCCGGATCAACTGTTGCTCTTTGCACCGGCCGACCACCACATCCCCGACGCCGACCGCTTCGTCGAGACAATCCGGCAGGGCATTCCCGCAGCGTTGCAAGGGTACCTGGTGACTTTCGGCGTCGAACCCACCTTCCCGAGCACGGCCTATGGCTACATTCGCCAGGGCGAAAAACTCAACGGCGACTTGGCAGCCGAGGCAGGTCACGCCGTGGCCGCCTTCATTGAAAAGCCCGCAGCGCCGCGCGCCGAACAATTGCTGCTCGAAGGCGGCAACCTCTGGAACGCCGGCATCCTGCTCGTGCAGGCCAAGGTACTGATCGCTGCGCTCCAAGAGCACGCCGGCGACATTCTCGACTCATGCAAGGCTGCTACCGCAGCCATCGAGACCGACGGGGATTTCCTGCGAATGGACAGTGCAGCCTTCGCACGCTGCCGCAGCCAAAGCATCGACTATGCGGTGCTCGAGAAATGCGACCGGGTGGCCGTCATCCCGTTTCAAGGCCGGTGGAGCGATGTGGGCAGTTGGAATGCAGTCGCCGATCTCCACGAAACGGATGTCAATGGCAACCGCATCAGCGGACACGGCTTTGCGATGAGCGCCAGCAACACCTTCATCCACGCGCCCAGCCGCCCGGTGGTCGCCCTGGGGACCAAGGATCTGCTGGTGGTCGACACGCCCGATGCATTGCTCGTCGTTCACAGGGAATATGCGGAACAGGTCAAGGACGTGGTGGCCCTGCTGACCGCGCAAGGTCATAGCCAGGCGACCCGGCATCGTCGGATTCCCAGGCCGTGGGGCGCCTACGACAGCATTGACGACGGCGAGCGCTTTGCCGTCAAGCGGCTGACCGTCAAGCCGGGAGCGCGACTCGCGCTGCGGATGCACCATCACCGCGCCGAACACTGGGTCGTCGTCAAAGGGGCGGCGCGAGTCGTCTGCGACGAGGCAGTGCGACTCGTGAAGGAAAACGAATCGATCTACATCCCCGTGGGTGCGGTCTATCGCCTTGAAAACGCGGGCAAGACCACGCTCGAGGTGATCGAAGTACAGACCGGCGGCTACCTGGGCGACGACGACGTCGTGCGCTTCGACGAGGCGTCGCTGGCCGCGCAGGGCGAAAGAAAACTCGCCTGCGCCTGATTCTTGATTCTTCAACCTTGCGTCGAGGGTGATTCCCAATGAACGAGTTCCAGAAGCGAATCTTTGTGGCGGGTCACCGCGGCATGGTGGGCAGCGCGATCGTCCGCAGCCTGACCGACAAGGGTTACACGAACATCATCTGCCGGAGCCATTCGGAACTCGACCTGACCGACCAGTCACAGGTGAGGGCCTTCTTTTCCATGGAAAAGCCGCAGGAGGTGTATGTGGCAGCCGCCAAGGTCGGCGGCATCCATGCCAACAACACCTACCCGGCCGAGTTCATCTACTCGAACCTGATGGTCGAGGCAAACCTGATTCATGAATCCTGGCGCACGGGCGTGAGCAAGCTTCTGTTTCTCGGGTCCAGTTGCATCTACCCGCGCCTCGCGCCGCAACCGATGGCCGAAGACGCCTTGCTGACAGGCAAGCTGGAGCCCACCAACGAGCCCTATGCCGTCGCCAAGATCGCGGGCATCAAGCTCTGCGAGAGCTACAACCGCCAATACGGATGCGACTTCCGCAGCGTGATGCCGACCAATCTTTACGGCCCCGGCGACAACTATCACGCCGAGAACAGCCATGTGTTGCCGGCGATGATCCGACGCTTTCATGAAGCGAAGTTGTCGGATGCGCCCTCGGTCGTCATCTGGGGCACAGGCTCACCGAAGCGGGAGTTCCTGTACGTCGACGACATGGCGAGCGCTTGTGTCCACATCATGGACCTTCCGCGGGAGGTCTACGCCGCCCACACGGAAGTCATGGCAAGCCACATCAATGTCGGAACCGGCGAAGACCTGTCGATCGCCGAACTCGCGCAGATGGTGAGCGACGTCGTGGGCTATCGGGGCGAGATCCAGTACGACACGAGCAAGCCGGACGGCACACCCCGCAAGCTGCTCGAGATTTCCCGGATCCGCAAGTTGGGTTGGATGCCGAGAATGACGCTGCGCGAAGGAATTGCGCATGCCTACGAAGATTTCTGCAGCGAAGAACTGGTCGCCTGAGCCGGCTTGCCCGCCGGGTTCGTCATGATGCAAGGATCCTCGGTTTCTCTGATTCCACCGGGCGGCGGCGGTGTGCAGGACTATGCGACCGTCGTCGGTGGCCCACTTCATGCGCCGCCGCTGGAACTCACGCCCAGCACCGACTCGTCGTCGTGGTCCGGGGACCTGCTGTTGCTGCACTTCAGCGGCTACGGCTTCCAGAAACGCGGCGTGCCGATGTGGCTGATCAAGAAGATCAACAGCCTGCGCACGCAGTTCAAATCCTTCGGCGTGGTCTTCCATGAGCTCTTCGCGTTCGGACCGCCATGGGGCTCGGCATTCTGGCTCAACGGATTTCAGAAGGGGATCGCGCGCGAGCTGGTATCGATTTCCGACTTCTGGCTGACCAACCGGGACGAGTCGGCCCGATGGCTGCTCGATCAATGCGACGGCATACCGCATCGCGTCCTTCCGGTGTTCTCGACCGTCGGCGAGCCGCAGTCCATCGAAACCGAGAGGCAGCCACGGGTGGTCGTATTCGGGAGCTCGGGCGTGCGGGCGAACGTCTATCAGTGGGCTGACGGCGAGATCTTCCACTGGGCCCGCAAGGCGGGCCTAGAGATTCACGACATCGGTCCCCGTTCGCCGGACAGCTCGCTCGTGCAACGGCTTCAACAGGAAGGCGTCGTTTCGCATGGAAGGCTTTCAGTGGAAGAGGTCAGCAAGGAGCTGGCGGCGGCAATGTGCGGTGCCCTGGCCTACCCCACCGACTACGTCTCGAAAAGCAGTGTCTTTGCTGCCTACTGCGCGCACGGCATCTGCCCTGTATTGCTCTCCAAGGAATATGGCTCTCATGACGGCCTGACGCCCAACGTGCACTATGCTGCGGGATTCGGCTCGCTGGACCTGGCGAGCTCGGATACACGCGCCATCGGCCGCGAAGCGCGCCAGTGGTATGAACCACATCGCATCGATGCGCACGTGTCTGCCCTGAGGACGTTGGTGACCGAGGTCCAAAAGTGAACGACCTGCAATTTCTCTGGACATCACGCGAGCGACCCGAATTCGGTTCGAGGCGCTGGCTGGTGGTATGGGCGAAGCGGGCGCTCCAGTTTCGTGCCTTGATGGCCATGACCTGGCACCGGCGCAAGCTGCGTTCCAAGGGCACTCGGATCGGGCAGCTTTCCGTGCTGGACTCGCCCGACCTGAAGGGCTCGCCAGCCAATATCAGCGTCGGGGAGCGGACGTTCATTGCCCGCTCCGCGGAGATCGTCGCGCTTGAAAAAGTCACGATCGGCTCGCGCGTCGTCATCAACGACCGGGTGACCATCCTGACGGGGAGCCACCATGTCGGCGATCCCACCTGGCGCCAATTCAGAAAGCCGGTCCGCATCGACGACTACGCCTGGATCGCCGTCGGCGCGACCATCCTGCCCGGTGTCACGATCGGCTATGGTGCTGTCGTCGGGGCGGGTGCCGTTGTCGCCAAGGACGTTCCAGCCCTGGCTGTGGCAACCGGCAATCCCGCAACCATTCGCCTTGACGTGCGGCCGCGGGATCTGGACTACGACCCTGTCATCTTCCTCGCACCCTACGAAGCATGGGTCGGGCGCAGCAAGGGCGCGCTTGTCTCTCCGGCCGATGGCTTCCCGGCGGACAAGGCGGCCATGAAGCACGAGAAGCCCTCGCCATGAACGGGACGACGCTCGCCACCCCCGCCTCCTATCCGAAGGCGTTGAACAAGCCCCTGGCACTCAGTCGCGCCGGATGGATGTTCATCACTGTGTTCCTGATCGTCGTGTACGAGGGCGCCGTGCGAAAGTGGGTGGCGTCTTCCGTCACCCTGCCATTGATCCTGCTGCGCGACCTCGTGGCGCTGGCCTTGATTTTTTACGCCTGGAAGAACGGCCACCTGCGGCGCCAGATGAAGGTCGTGGCCGTCCTGATCACCTGGTCCTGCCTGGTGTTCGGATGGGGCCTCCTGCAACTCGTCGCAGGCGAAAGCTCCCCCGTCATCTTGATCATCGGCATTCGCTTCTGGCTGCTCTATACATGGTTCGCGGTGGCTGCCTTCGCTTCCATGACCGAGGCCGACTATCGCGCGGCCATGCTGTTGGGCGCCTGCATGATGCTGCTGATGGCGCCGCTTGCGATATTGCAGCACTTCTCTCCGCCCGGCGCGCGCATCAACGCACAGTTGGACACCGAAGACGAGGAAGGCATCTTTCTCGCCGTGGTCGGCGTCGTGCGCACCACCGGGACGTTCAGTTTCACCTCCGGCTACGCCACATTCATGACCATGGTGGCCCCACTCGTCTTTGGTGTCCTGTCCGCCAGGAAGCACCGGACAGGGCAATACGTGTTCGCCATCTCGGCTTTCGCGGCCTTCGCTGTGGGCGCGTTGGTGAGCGGCTCCAGAACTGCGGTGATCTCGTCAGGGCTGATGTTTGTGACCTACCTGGTGGGCAGGCTGTTTTTCTCGAAGGTGCAGCACAAGGCGGCGGCCGCTCTCGCGGTCGTCGCGGCGGTGGCCTTTTTTGCCGTTTTCGCTTTCTTCTTCCAGGAGTCCATCAGCGTCACGCAAACGCGTTTTGAACAGGCATCGGAGGTAGAAGACTTCTGGGGGCGCGTTCTCACGATCCTCATCGGTGAGCCCGATGTGTTCAGGGTGGTCAATTGGTTGGGCAGCGGTGTGGGCTACGGTTCGAACCTGGCAACCTTCGTGCGCGTCGGCACCTCCGAGGCGTTCGCGCTGGCCGAATCCGAGGGTGGACGCATCCTTCTGGAAGGCGGACTCCTGGGCTTCGCCTACGTGTTCTTCAAGCTCATCGTCATCGCTGTCGGTGTTTTCAAGAGCCTGCGGGTCGCCGCGAAGACGAACTCACCCTACCCGCCGGTCATGTGGGTCACCGCTACGCTCGCCATCCTCACATGGCAAGCGAGCGGCCAACTGACCGCCAACGGCATGCTCGGCATCGTGCTCGCTTTCGCCCTCTTGCTCTTCCGATACCCGCGGCTTGAGATTTTCCCGACGCGTGCCCCCCAAACGTGAGACTGCTTCACTTCGTTCCTTCGGTCGATCCCCGCAGCGGAGGCACCATCGAAGGCGTCAGGCGGCTTCGGGATGCCCTCGCAGATCTCGGCCACGAGTGCGATCTGATCAGCCTCGACAGCCCGGATGCGGATTTCGTGACCGGGTTTCCTGGCCAGGTCACTGCGCTCGGCCCCCCGACCAGTAGCTATCTCTACAACAGTCGGGTGGTCCCGTGGCTCGAAGCGCATGCCGACAGCTACGACGCGGTGATCGTCAACGGTCTCTGGCAATACACCGGCTTTGCCGCGTGGCGCGCCCTGAGCCGCTCGACGACCCCGTACTTCGTCTACACGCACGGCATGCTCGACCCCTGGTTCAAGCGCCGCTATCCGCTCAAGCACTTGAAGAAGTGGCTGTATTGGCCGTGGGCCGAATACCGGGTGTTGCGCGATGCGGCCGCGGTGATCTTCACCTGCGAGGAAGAACGCCTGTTGGCACGTCAGTCGTTCTGGCTCTACCGGGCCAGGGAAGTCGTGGGCTCGTACGGCACGTCCACGCCGCCTTCGAACGCGCCGGCGCTGTCGTCGGCATTCCTCTCGACATACCCTGAGCTTCAAGGCAAGCGGTTGCTGCTCTATCTCGGCCGCATTCACGAGAAGAAAGGCGGCGATCTGCTGGTAGACGCCTTCGCGCGTGTGCTCGGCGACTCGCCGGATCTGCACTTGGTCATGGCCGGTCCGGGGGATGACGACATCGTGGGCCAACTGAAGGGTCGCGCCGAGCAGCTGGGCATCGCTTCCCGCATCAGTTGGACAGGGATGCTGTCCGGCGACCTCAAATGGGGAGCGTTCTACGCCGCCGATGTGTTCTGCCTGCCCTCGCACCAGGAGAACTTCGGCATTGCCGTCGTCGAAGCGCTCGCGTGCGGCAAGCCCGTGCTCATCAGCGACAAGGTGAACATCTGGCGCGAAATCATGAACGACGACGCAGGCATGGTCGGCTCCGACACGCTCGAAGGCACCGTCGCCACGTTGCAACGCTGGCTGGCATTGCCGCGCGCAGAGGTCGCCGCCATGCGCATCGCGGCATTGCGATGCTTCCAGGAACGGTTCCAGATCGGTCAGGTGGCGGAAACGCTCGTCCGGATCATCGGCGACCACTCGCCCGGGACTTCGCATTTCGGCCCCATCGAGCGCGCGCCGAGCCAGCATCGGAACGCTGCCTGAGGGGTCAATGAAGCTTCTCGTCTACGGCATCAATTTCGCGCCCGAACTGACCGGCATCGGCAAATACACCGGCGAGATGGTCGCGTGGCTCGCCGCGCAAGGGCACGAAGTGCGCGTGGTGACGGCGCCGCCCTACTACCCCGATTGGGCCGTCTGGCCTGCCTACAACGCATCGCGCTATGCCCGTGAAGAGTGGCATGGGGCGACGGTCATCCGCACGCCGCTGTGGGTGCCTCGCAAGGTGACCGGGCTGCGTCGCCTCCTCCACCTAGGCAGTTTTGCGCTGACCAGCATTCCCGCACTGTTCGCGCAATGGAACTGGAAGCCGGACGTCGTCTGGGTCACCGAACCACCCTTGTTCTGTTCGCCCGCGGCGCTGGCCTTTGCGCGCCTTCGCTCGGCCAAGTCATGGCTGCACATTCAGGACTACGAAGTGGATGCCGCCTTCGAACTCGGGCTGCTGAAGGGCGCGCGGCTGCGATCGCTCGTCGCGTCCGTCGAGCGCAGCCTGATGCGGCGCTTCGACCGCATTTCGACCATTTCCATGCGCATGCGGGAGCGCGCGAGCAGCAAGGGCACCGAAGATGCGCGGCTCGTCTCGCTGCCCAACTGGGCCCATGTGTCCGGCATCCAGCCCCTGGGATGCGAAAGCCCCTACCGCGCCGAGCTTGGTATTCGATCAGACGCCGTGGTCGCGCTCTACTCGGGAAACATGGGCTCCAAGCAGGGACTCGAACTGCTTGCGGAGACTGCCTCCGCGCTGGCGGGTCGGCCGGACATCGAATTCGTGTTCTGCGGCAACGGCGCGGGCCGGGCCGAACTCATGCGGCGCTGCGAAAAGCTGTCCAACGTGCGCTTTCTCGAGCTTCAGCCAAGGGAGCGGCTGGGTGATCTCCTGGGCCTTGCGGATATCCATCTGCTGCCGCAGCGCGCGGATGCGGCGGACCTCGTGATGCCATCCAAGCTCACGGGCATGTTGAGCAGCGGCAGGCCGGTGGTGGCCGGCGCCCGCCCCGAGACCGAACTCGGCCAAGTCGCCTCGCAATGCGGCATCGCTGTCCCGCCGGACAACCCCAAGGCCTTCGCGGACGCGGTCGTGTCGCTCGCTTCGCAACCCGAACTGCGGCGTGAACTCGGACTTCGCGCCCGGCGCTACGCCGAAGAACGCTTCGACCGCGATGCGGTGCTCAAGCAGTTCGAGCGCGACCTCCAGGATTGCATCAGCCCCGAGGCCTCCGGCCGGCGCGGCCAGGCCCGTTCGTGAAACACCGCGGAACCGGCTTCGCCGGCCCGCTGGTGTTGCCCCCGGCAGGGGGTTGGCGGCCACACGAAGTGGGCAAGCCTGGGGGCGAGCACTCCTACTGCTCTTCGGGCAGGATGCTCTCGTAGTTGTAGTTGGTGTGGCGGTAGCGGCCGTACTTGTAGGCACTGTAGCCTCGGCGTCCGATATTCATCGCATTCAGCAGCACGCCGGTGGCGACCTTGCCGCCCATGGAAAGCCGGCGCGTGCTTTCCTTGATCTCACCCATGGTCGACAGGTCGGACCGTGCCACCAACAGCACGGTGCCCGTATGTGAGGCAACCGTGCTGGTATCGGCGGCCACCAGTACCGGCGGCGTGTCGATCACGACCAGGTCGTACTGCTCGGACAGACGATCCAGCGTCGACTTGAAGGAGTCCGACACCAGCAGCTCGGCCGGGTTCGGAGGCAATTGGCCGGTCGCCAGGAAATCCAGGCTCGGAACCACCTGCCGGTGAACGGTTTGCTGAATCGTCAGGCTGCCGGMAATCAATTCCGACAGCCCGCCGTGGCGCTGCAAGCCGAAATACTGGTGCGTATGGCCACGGCGAAGGTCGGCGTCGATCAGCAAGGTGCGGCGTCCGGCGGCGGCCATCAGTGCCGCGAAATTCGCCGACACGAAACTCTTGCCGACACCCGGCGTCGGCCCGGTGATCAGCACCCGGTTGTTGGGCGACTCCAGCATCGCGAACTGCATCGCAGTGCGCAGGCTCCGCAGGCTTTCCACGGCGGGGTCATCCGGATGTTCGATCGCGAGCAGCCTGACGCCGGTCGCGCCAGTCAAGCGCCGTTTGGCGATGGCGTCCTGGTTGCCGCTCAGCGGAATGGAAGAGAACACCGGCAACCCGGTATTGGCCTCGACTTCGTAAGGATCGCGAATCCGGCGTTCGACGAAGGCATTGCGCACGAACGCTGCAACGATGCCGAGGAACAGCCCCAGCGCCAACGCGGCCGCCATGATGACATTGCGATTCGGCTTGATCGGGTAGAGCGGCAACACAGGCTCGTCGAGCACGCGAACGTTGCCGACCTTGCCTTCCTTCACGAGACGCAACTGCAGCGCGTTGTTGAGCAGCGACTGGTAAAGCTCGGTGTTCACCTTCACGTCGCGCTCCATGCGAACCGCTTCCTGCTGGATCGCCGGCAGCCCCTTGATCTTCGTCTGGATCTCGGCCATGTCTGTCTTCAGGGCCGCGATCTGCGAGTCCAGTGTCTGGATCAAGGGGTGGTTCGAGGTGAAGCGGGCCTCCAGTTCGCGCCGGCGCTGCTGCGCGTCCAGCAACTTCGTCTGGCGATCCACCGCCTGACCCAGCACGAGATTGGCTTCCTCGCTGAAGGCCACCGTCCCCTTCTGGTTGCGATAGCGGTTGTAGACTTCTTCCGAAGCCTCGAGCTGCTTCTTGAACTGCGGCAACTGGACGTCGAGGAAGGCGAGTGTCTTCTGCGCTTCCGCCGATTTACGTTCGACGTTTTGCTTGACGTACTGGTCGCCGACCGCGCGCAGTATCCGTGTCAGCCTGTACGGATCGGTGTCCTGCCGCGACACATTGATGATGCCGGATGCCTTGCCCCGTTCCGACGCGCTCAGGCTGTTCTGAAGGGCGATGATGGTCGGCAGTTTGGCGAATCGCTGGACGTTGAAGTCCGCGCCGGACTTGCCGGCGAGCTTGGCGACCAGCAACTCGATCTGTCCGCGCGCCGAATCGGTCTTGAGGAGCGTGCCGACGGTGCCTGCCACCGGCTCGGGCAACCCCGGCCCCGAAAGCGTGTAATTGCCATCGCCCTTGGCGGTGATGGTGAAGAGCGTGCCTTCGAGTTCTGCCGGCACCTCGAATTGGTCGACCACGATGGCTTCCTGGCCCGAAACATAGCCCTGGAGCCACAGGAAACCGGGCTCCGAGAGGCCGCTCGAGCGGCGGGCCATCCAGCCTCCGATATAGGGAACGTAGCGCGGAGCCGCCGCGATATAGAGCCTCGTCGCGTCGGCCGCTTCGGCTGCGATCATGCGCGAGCGGAGGATTTCGATTTCCGCACTCGCCGGCGTCTTCAGGTCGATCAGGCCGCCGGCCTCTCCCAGGACGCCCTTGCCGCCGGTGTCCGGCTCTTCGACCTGGATGACCATATTGGTCTCATACACGGGCCTTTCCAGGAATGCGTAGACGAATCCGACCGCGAACACGACCAGCGTGATCGCGGCAATCAGCCACTTGTTCGCCAGCAGCACCTCGACATATCGCCCGAGGTCGAAATCCTCCTCTTCGGTCGGGCCGAACGAGCTGGGACTGGGACTGGGACTGGGCTTGGGGGTGGTGGGGGAGTTCATCAGCTGGATACTCTAGAAATGCGTTTGGCCCACTGCTGGGCACCATCCTCTATGAGCGACAGCGCGCGCCGGAATGCATCGCGGCCCGCGCGATACGGGTCGGGCACATCCTGATCGCTGAACTCGCAAAGCCGAAATACCTTGCCGGTGGCAAATTGATAGCGCTCCTCGATCTCGCGCCGTTGTTGGCGGTCCATCACCAGAATCAGGTCGGCCCGCTGGCACATGTCCTTGCTCACCTGCTGCGCGCGATGACCGGCAATGTTGATTTCGCGTTCATCCATCAACTCGCAGGCGATCGGATCCGCCGACTGCCCGAGCAGCGCTTCGAGCCCGGCGGAGGTGATCTGCGTTTCCGGCAACGCGGCTCGCAACAAGCCCTCGGCCATTGGACTGCGGCAGATGTTTCCTATGCACACGATGAGGACGTTTCGGATGGTCACGTCGGTCGCGCCTACGGGGTCGGCCTGATGACCGCGCGATACGTCGTCGCGGTGGTGGCGGTCGGGAGAACCAGGTTCAGGACGCGATTCCACTGCACCAGCGGCACCGGGTCGACATAAACCACATCCTTCGCACGCAAGTCGAAGCCGTCCGCCATCGCGATGGCTGTCGGCGTGGCCGCATCGAGATGGAAGATCGCCTGGCCGCCCTTTTCTTCGTTCCGGATCACATAGATCTGAAGCGGATTCGCGGTGGTCAGATTCACACCACCCGCTTCGGTCAGGGCGTCGTTGAGCGAGAGCTTTCCATTGCGCATCAGCAGGCCGAGTTGCTGCGTCACTTCACCCATCACCGTGACCTTGCTCTCGTCGCGATTGCGCACATAGATCATGTCGCCGGATTTCAAGGGAATGCGGCTGGGATCGATGCCCGCGTCCGCCATGGCCATCAGGTTGATGCGCGTCGTCTTGCCATCGCGCGTCAGGTTGATGGCCGAGCGATCGCCCGTGGGCGCTATGCCGCCGGCGCGATTGATCGCCTCGGAGAGCGTCATCGGAATATCGGTGAACACAAGCAGGCCAGGCGCCCGAATCTCACCTTCCATGTAGGCGCGCTTGCTCCGGAAGGCCTCGACACGCACGCTCAGCTGGGGGTTCTTGTAAACACGCGACAGACGCTTGACGAGCGCGTCTTCCATTTCCTGGATGGTCATGCCGGCCACGTTGAGCGAGCCGGCGAATGGAAAGCTCAACTGTCCCGTGTTCGACACGATGTAGCCGGGCGCCGGCGAAACGCTGGCCGGGTCAGCCACCGTTGTAGCCGGAGTGGTGCTGAACACAATTTCCGGGTGGTCCAGCACAGTGATGCCCACGACGTCACCCGGTCCGATCCGGTAAGGACCCGGCTCACCCAGCAGCCCCATGACTTCGGGACCCAGCGTGGTCAGCTGAGTGGCCGCGCGCTGGGCCCGAATCAACTCGGGCGTGATCTCGGTGATGGCACCGGCCGGCGGCGGGTCGATCCCGGGCGACGAGAAACCTGAAGGCGAAACGGCTTTCGCAGCGTCATTGCCCGAGGAACGGAACCCGGGGGCCAACGGCGCGCAGCCTTGCACCAACAGCCCTACGGCGATCAAACAAGCTGCATGTAGTGAAAAGCGTTTCAAGACCGACCTCATCGTGACCCAAGAATGAATACTTTTGCAAACAGTTACGCACTGTACAACAGGAAAGGTTGCCACTCAAACCCTTTCTTGGCGTAGTTCATTAGGCAGAGGAAGACGTAGGAAAAAGACGATCCGAGACGTCATCCAAAATACCCGGCCCCGTCCGAATGGCCGAGGCTATTGGTCAGAGTGCTATGAATTCAATAGCACGTTTCCTCACGCCGCCGCGAAGGATCAAGGGTTTTCAGTTTGCGCGGCACGCTTCCAGGCTGCAGAGGCCTGATCGGCATCGTCGCGGGCTTCGGCGAGTTGCGCAAGCGCCTGCCAGGCCCGCCTGTGTAAATTAGCGTCTTGTAAGCCCAGTCCTGCCTGTGTGAGCAACTGTTGCGCCTTGCCCCAGAGCTGTCGCTTCATGCAGGCCATGCCGGCCAGATACTGCAAATTGGCGTCTCGGGGGTTGTTCCGTTGCGCCGATTCGATGCGAGCGAGCCATTCGGCATCGACCGAATCGAGGCCCGCCTCGAGCGCCCGCACGAGCTTCACGCGAAGGGATTCGCCGAGACTGTTCGGCTGCTGGACCATCCGTTCCCAGACCGGCAGCAGCCAGGCGCGCGCCGTCGTCAGGTCGCCGCGCAAAGCCACCATGCGCTGGGCGGCGTGGATCGCGACTTCGGGCATTTCGCGCTCCCAATCCTCAAATGCACCCCATGCACGCATCAATTGGGCCGAGTCATGCACGCCCGACAGCAGTTCTGTCGCCAGGCCGCGCACGATGCTTTGGGCGGCGGATTCAGAGAACGCGCGGTGCTTGGCGAGAAGACGCGCGGTTTCGAGCGCCTCCAGCGTTCTCCCATCCTGCCGGGCCGCCTTGAGCCGAAGCCTCAGCGCCAGGGTGCGTCGTTGCGCGCCATGAGGCAACTCCTCGAGCCGCGCCAAGGCGGCCGGTGCGTCGCGATCGTCGAGCGCCCACCGCGCGGCACGCAACTGCACGCCCTCGCGGGTTTCCGGCGTGACCGTCAATCCTCGCTCCGCACTCTCGTTGAGCGCCTGCTGTAGATGGGCGTCGCGTGCCGGGCGATCCTGCAGCGACTGGGCGCTCTCCGCCGCCAGAAGATGTGCCATGACGCGCACCTGGTGCGCCTGCGGGAGCCGGGCATCCAGCGCGGCAAGCGCCCTCTCCTGACCCAGCGCAGCCAATGCAGCCTTGCGCGAGCGCGAGAAGCGGCCCGCGAGAAGCTGAACCGCCGCGTCAAGCAGGGAAGCGTGCAGGGCGCGCTCCTTTTGCTGCAGGCGCCACTGGCGCGCCTGCTTCGGCAGGGAAAACAGCGCCGACAACCCACGCAACGCGAAATGCAGGAAAACAAACGCGACAAACAGGAGCAGCAGGACGAGATTCAGCGACAGATCCACGCGCCATGGCGGCCAGAAGACAGTGATCGTGCCCTGGTTGTTGCCCGCGAAAAGCGCCACCGCGGCCGCGACGGCAAAAAGTCCGAGAATCCAGAGAGCTGCGCGCATGACCCTAGCGACCGGCGGCGGCCGTGGCAAGTGCGGCCAGGGTTTCTTCGACCTGCGGCGGCTCGCTGGTCTTGACCTGCGCCTGGATCTCCTGGAGCAAGGTCGCCGCGGCCTGGACGCGGCGCGAGGCGGGATCGAAATAGCGATTGATCGATGCCGACACGGAAGCCAGTTCACTGCGGGCTGTCTCGACCTGCCGCGAAAACACGGAAAGCCGGGCGTTGAGCAGCTTGAGCTTCAGGTTTTCCCGCAGGAAGAATGTCTGGTCGGGCGTGAGCAGCACCGCTTCGGGTCGCTCGATGCGACCGACGCGCAGCAACGAGCGGGCCTCGTTCTGCACCAAGAGAAGGAAGCGTTCCCACCATGGCGCACCGGGCGGCAAGGGTTCGGTCTGGAGCGAATTCACGCCCCTGCCACGTACCGCGACCGCGTTGCCCACTGGCAGGTCATCGACGCTGCGGATCAGTTCGTCGATTCTCTGAAGCGCGTCGCCCGCATCGCCGTTGGCAGTGGCGCGCAGCCTGTCGGCATCGTGCTGCATCGCGCGCTGCAACGGCGCGAGACGCGGCTGCGCGGCGCGCGCGATCCGCAGATCGCCGGCCTTGAGTGCCGCCAACAGCGGCTGCACATTGCCCGTGACCTGTGCCTGCTGCAATGCCAACCGGACGGCGGCCTCGATGTCGACCACCAGGTTCTCGTCGCGGGAGCGCGACAGGCTCTGCATGAGTTCCTCGAGTTGCGAGCGCTGGAGTGCAACTTCACCGACGCGCGTTTCGGTCAGGGCAAGACGCGCGGCCGTGTCGCGAACGACCTCCTGCGCCTGCCGGGCAAGGGTCCGGGCTTCCAGGGACTGCGCCAGGGCGTCGGCGCTCTGGCGCGCGAGTTGTTCCTGCATGCCGCTGACCCGTTGCCAGAGCGTGATCGAGACAATGAGGGCGACCACCGCGACGACCGCAAGCAGTCCGAGCAGCACCCTCGACAGCAGCGCAGCGGCGGCCGAAGCGCCGGCCAGGGGAGCGGCCTGCACGGTGGGGCGTGCGGTGGAATCCGGCACGGGCTCGATCAGGACGGAAGCGTCGCTCATGCGAAGGATTCTATCGACGCGATCAGCGCCGGCAGGGACGGGTTCGAGATGCGGACGCTGCCGAAACCCGCGGCACGCGCGGCATCCGCGATGCGTTCGTGCGTGGCGATTGCACGCGCCGCGCGCCAATCGGTGTCGGGGGTCATGCGACGCAGGTTGGCGATGGATTCCGAGCTGCTGAACAGCCAGATCAGCGAGCCGGCCGCGGCTTCGACCGCCGCGCGTCGCTCGTCCTCGCCGAATGCGGGTGCCAGCCGCCGGTAGGCGGCCACGGCGTCGCAAGTGCCTCCCGCCTCAGTGATCTCGCGCGCGAGCCATTCGCGACCGGTGGCCTGTCCGGACGCGTCCCCGCCCCGAACGATCAGCACCCGCGTGCCGGGCCGCACTTGCGGTCGCACAAGCTGCCAAAGGGCCTCGGAATCGAACTGCGCGGCGTCGGAGGACGGCGCGTCGATCGACGACGCAGGCACCCCGGCTTCGCGCAGTCCGCGTGTCGTACCGGGGCCGGTGGCCCAGAAGCGGCAGCGCGCGTCGGCTGCGACAGCCGTATCGCGAAAGAAATGCCCGGCCGCCGCCGCGCTCACGAACATCAAGGCGTCGTAGTCGTGAATCCGCTGCCGCGCGGCATCGAGGGCTTTGGGGTCATCGAGCGGCGCGATGGTGATCAGCGGCAACGCGACGGCATCGCATCCCGCCGCACGCAGCGCGTCGACCCATTTCGCCGCCTCTTGAGCGGGGCGCGTGACGATCACTCGTCGCGGGATCATTTCAATGCGCACCCGCCGCGCGGAGCATCCTGGCAGCGGTGTCGCCGAGTGCCCCTGCCTGGGCAGAGTCAGCCGCCTCCGCGACGGCATGCACGCGCACCAGCGGCGCTGCGCCTTCAGGGTCGCCCCAGGCCGCGTCGATACGCAGCGCGCCCGTGGGCTGCCACCGCGCATGTGCCGCCAAGGGCATCGAGCAACTGCCGCCCATTGCGCGGCTCACCGCGCGTTCGGCTGCCGTGGCGAGCCCGTCGGGTCGGCTCGACAAGGGCGCCAGCAACGCGATCAGGTCCGCACGATCTGCACGGACTTCGATGCCGAGCGCGCCCTGGCCGGCAGCGGGCAGCATGGTGTCAGGCTCGAAAGTCTCGCGAATACGGCCTTCGAGACCGAGCCGCTTGAGCCCGGCGGCCGCCAGCACGATCGCGTCGTATTGCCCTTCGTCGAGCTTGCGCAGTCGTGTGTCGAGATTGCCGCGCAAGGGTTCGATCCGCAGATCGGGTCGGAGCGCGCGAAGCAGCACCACGCGCCGCAAGCTCGACGTGCCGACCACCGCATTCATGGGCAGCGCCTTCAGCGAGGGATAACGTGGCGACACCAGTGCATCGCGAGGATCCTCGCGCTCCAGCACGCAGGCCAGCGCGAAGCCTTCAGGGAGATCCATCGGCACATCCTTCAATGAATGCACCGCGATATCGGCGCGCCCTTCTTCGAGCGCGAGTTCGAGTTCCTTGACGAACAGGCCCTTGCCGCCGACCTTGCTGAGCGAGCGATCGAGGATCTGGTCGCCCCGCGTCGTCATGCCGAGCAGACTGACGGTGTGGCCCTGTTCTTGCAGCAGCGCCTTGACATGTTCGGCCTGCCACATTGCCAGGCGGCTTTCGCGCGTGGCGATCACGATGTTGCTCAAGACCGTTCCAGTGAGAGAGAGTACCTGTGGGGATGCTAGCATGTTGCGCCGCAGCAACGTCGCCGCAGGCCCATCTGACGAGGAGAAGTTTCGAATGAAGACGACCCCCTCCCCTGCAGCCCCCAAGCGCAGGACGAGTGATGAAGACCAGCCGCTGATTGCTGACATCCGACTGCTCGGACGCATCCTGGGCGACGTGATCCGCGAGCAGGAAGGCGAGGAAGCCTATGCGCTGGTGGAGAAGATCCGCACGCTGTCGGTCGCATTCCGGCGCGATGCGGACCACGCGGCGGACCGCGCTCTCAAGAACCTGCTCAAGGGCCTGAGCGCTGCCGAGACGGTGAGCGTGATTCGCGCCTTCACCTACTTCAGCCACCTCGCCAACCTGGCCGAGGACCGGCATCAGATCCGCCGCCGCACCGAGGCCGAACGTGCCGGAGACAGCGCCGAGGGCAGTCTGGACGTTGCGCTCGCACGCATCCGAAAGGCCGGCATCAAGCCTGAAGCGGTGGTGGAATCGCTCGCGCACAGCTACGTCTCCCCGGTGCTCACGGCGCATCCGACCGAGGTGCAGCGCAAGAGCATCCTCGATGCCGAGCGCGCGATTGCACAACTGCTGGTCGCGCGCGACGAGATCGCGTTGCGACAACTCGCCTTCGCAGGCAAGAAGGACGCGCTGACGCCGCACGAGTACGCGGAAAACGAGAAGCAGATGCGCACCCGCGTCACGCAGTTGTGGCAGACGCGCCTGCTGCGCTTCTCCAAGCTCACTGTGGCCGACGAGATCGAGAACGCGCTCAGCTATTACGAAGCGACATTTCTGCGCGAGATCCCCCGCGTGTACGCCGAGTTGGAAAAAGCCCTGGGCAGCGGCGGCAGCATCCCCTCCGTGGCGCCCTTCCTGCGCATGGGCCAGTGGATCGGCGGGGACCGCGACGGCAATCCCAACGTGACGGCCGAAACGCTCGAATACGCATTGCGCCGCCAAGCCGAGCTTGCACTTCGCCACTACCTGACCGAAGTGCACTTCCTGGGCGGTGAACTCTCTTTGTCGGCCACACTGGTGGACGTGTCGGTGGAGATGCAGGCACTGGCCGAGCGCTCGCCCGACAAGAACGAGCATCGCGTGGACGAGCCCTACCGCCTCGCGCTCACCGGCATCTATTCGCGGCTTGCGGCCACGTTGCGCGACCTCACCGGCGGACAGGCCGCGCGCCACGCGGTGCCGCCGCAGAACCCCTATCTCCATGCCGAGGATTTCCTGGCCGACCTGCGCACCATCGAGGAATCGCTCGTGGACCAGCACGGCGCGGTGTTGGCCACCCCGCGCCTGCATCCGCTGATCCGTGCGGTGGAAGTGTTCGGCTTCCATCTCGCCACGGTGGACCTGCGGCAGAGCTCGGACAAGCATGAAGCCGTCGTGGCCGAACTGCTCGCCACTGCACGCATCGAGCCTGACTACGCCGCGCTGGCCGAAGAGGCCAAGCAGACGCTGCTGCTGCGTCTTCTGGATGACGCACGCCCCTTGCGCGTGCCCGATGCGGACTACTCCCCGCTGGCAAAGAGCGAACTCGCGATCTTCGCGGCGGCACGCTCCGCGCGCGCGAGGTTCGGCGCGGCAGCCATCCGCCACTACATCATCAGCCATACCGAGACAGTCAGCGATCTGCTGGAAGCCCTGCTCCTCCAGAAGGAAGTGGGACTGCTGCGCGGCACCCTGGCCGAGAACGCCACCTGCGACCTCATCGTCGTGCCGCTGTTCGAGACCATCGAGGACTTGCGCAACGCAGCGCCGATCGTGCGGGCCTTTTATGCACTGCCCGGCATCCATGCCCTGATCCAGCGTTCGGGCGCCGAGCAGGACGTGATGCTCGGCTACAGCGACAGCAACAAGGACGGAGGCATCTTCACCAGCAATTGGGAGCTCTATCGCGCCGGCCTGGCGCTGGTGGCGCTGATCGACGAACTCAATGCGGAAAGCCGTGTGCCGATCCGGCTGCGGATGTTCCACGGCCGCGGCGGCACAGTGGGACGTGGCGGCGGTCCGAGCTACCAGGCGATCCTCGCGCAGCCGCCCGGCACGGTGCGCGGGCAGATCCGGCTGACCGAGCAGGGCGAGGTGATCGGTTCGAAGTACGCCAATCACGAGATTGGCCGGCGCAACCTCGAGACGCTGGTAGCGGCCACGCTGGAGGCGACGTTGCTGCCGACAGCAAAGGCGGCGCCAAGCGCCTTCATGGCCGCGGCGGCGGAACTGTCGACTGCCAGCATGGCCACCTACCGCGCGCTGGTGTACGAGACGCCCGGCTTCATCGACTACTTCTTCAGCGCCACGCCGATCCGCGAAATCGCGGAACTCAACATCGGCTCGCGGCCTGCTTCACGCAATCCGAACCGCAACATCGAAGACCTGCGCGCGGTACCGTGGAGCTTCAGCTGGGGGCAATGCCGGCTCACGCTGCCCGGCTGGTACGGCTTCGGCTCCGCGATCGAGCAGTTCCTGGCGGCGGGCAATCCGGCGGCTCGCAAGGAGCGCCACGCGCTGCTGCAACGCATGTACGTGCAATGGCCCTTCTTCCGCACGCTGCTGTCGAACATGGACATGGTGCTCGCCAAGAGCGACCTCGCCCTGGCCTCGCGCTACTCGGAACTGGTGGCGGAACGCAAGCTGCGGCAGAAGATCTTCTCGATGATCGAGGCCGAATGGCACCGTACATCGGACGCGCTGGTCGTGATCACAGGCGCCCGGCAGCGGCTGGAGGGCAATGCCGAGATGCAGCGTTCGATCCGGCATCGCTTTCCCTACATCGATCCGCTGCACCACCTGCAGGTCGAATTGATGCGGCGCTATCGCGCCGGGCAGGTGGACGAGCGGCTGCAGCGCGGCATTCACATGTCGATCAACGGCGTCGCAGCGGGGCTGCGGAACACCGGCTGAGGAAGGGCGAGAACACGCGTCGTCCGCCGACACCTACACCAACCAGCGGCGAATGAGAAATAAAGGGTATGCAATGAAGAGTACCCTGTCCCCTACGTTCACAGCTCTCGCAATCGCGCGGCGGCTCAAGGGTCGTTCACAGGAATCTTCGCCATGTCTTCCCCGCAATCGCTTGCCCGTTCCCCAATCGACTTCGTCAGCGGCGACTTCGATGCTCTGGCAGCTCACATGCGACATTGCGCGCTGGCACAAGGGCGATGGTTTGCCGTCGGGAGCCATCTACAGCGGGTGCGTTCGGTCGCCGCCGGCCGCATCGTGACGATGGCCTGCGTGGCCATCGTGCTCGCCATCGGACTGTTCGCGGTCGCTTGAGCGCCGCCGCGGTCGTCGACCGGCTCAACGCGCTCAGCCGGTACGCACGCCATCTCCTCCTGGGTCCGCACCAACCGGTCGAACCACCGATCCGCGCCGAACTGTTCGGCGCGCAACGCTTCGAACAGCACGGCCACAGCCTGGCCCGTGCACAGGTGGTGGAGCGCGGCAGCTCTCGCGGCGACGCCACGCCTTTTTTCCCGCGGGTCGACAAGAACCTCGAATCGCTGCGCGGGGCCTTCGACTACATCGCGCTGATTTCACAGAGCGGGCGCTATGTGCCCCCTGCGGCCGAATGGCTGCTCGACAACTTTCATCTCGTCGAAGCGCAGCTCCAACAGATTCGCGAGGGCGTGCCCCGCAGCTACTACGCGCGCCTGCCCAAGCTCGCGGCGGCGCCGTTGGCCGGGCTGCCGCGCGTCTACGGCATCGCCTGGGCCTATGTGGCCCATACCGACAGCGTGCTGAACAATGAGCTGTTCACCGCCTTTCTCAACGCCTATCAGGACGTCGACGAACTTACGCTGGGCGAACTGTGGGCGCTGCCGACCACGCTGCGCGTGGTGCTGCTGGAAAACCTGCGGCGCGTCACCGAAAGCATCGCCGAGAACAAGGTAGCGAGCGAAGTCGCGCACGCGGCGTGGGATGCGGGCGAGTCGCTTTCCGTGCAAGACCTCGATGTGCTCTACCGTGCGCTGCAAAGCCGCGGCATGCAGGAAAGCTATCTCACCCAACTGTGGCAGCGCCTGCCGGTCGAGCACGGCAACGACGCGCCTGCGCTCGTCAAATGGACCGAACAGCACTGCCCGAACGGCCCCGCGCTGATCGCGGACGCGCAGACCGCGCAGGCCGCCGCCAACCTCACGGTGGGCAATATCATCACGACGCTGCGCATGATCGGCCAAGTCGAGTGGGCCGACCTGATCGAGCCGGTCAGCCGGTCTTTGCGCGTGCTGCGCGAGCTTCCGAGCTTCAGCCGCGAAAGCGAAATCACGCGCCAGCAGATTACGCACGCGATGGAGCAGGTCGCGCGCATCAATCGCCGCCCCGAGCGCGAAGTCGCCCAGGCGGTCGTGCGGCTGGCCTTCGATGCCGCGGCCAATCCGCACGAGCTGGACGACGCGAACCGCTGGTCACTGGCCGAGCGAACGGCAGGCTACTACCTTTTCGGCGAAGGCCGTCCGGCATTGACCGCCGCGCTGGCGCCTGCGCGCGGCAACGGCGCGCTGCCGCTTTCTCTGCGCAAGATCGCCCACCGCAACTGGCGCCTGCCGCTCTACCTGCTCACGATCGTCACCGGCACTGCGCTGTTGCTGGCTGCGGCGGTACACGGCTTGAATCGCGCCGGATGGCCGGACGCGGCGTGGACTTCGATCGTAGCGCTGGTGCTGCTTGCATGGCCGCTTTCCGAAGCCGTGATCGCGCTGGTGCACCGCATCGTGGCAGAGTCGACCCGGGTGCGCCCGCTGCCGCGGCTGGATTTCGCGGAAGGCATTCCGCAAGTGCATCGCGTGCTGGTGGTCATTCCGTCCATGCTGAGTTCGCTCGAAGCCAACGCGCAGCTCGCCCATCGCCTCGAACTCCACTGGCTCGCGAACCGGGAGGACCATGCGCAGTTTGCGCTGTTGACCGACTGGGCCGATGCGCCGCTTGCCTCGATGCCTGACGACGCGGCCTTGCTGGACGATGCGGTGCGGCGCATCGCAGCGCTCAACGAAACGTATCCCGCACCGGCGGGCGCTCCTCCGCGCTTCGCTCTGCTGCATCGTCCGCGGACCTGGTCCGATACCGAACAACGCTGGATGGGCTGGGAGCGAAAGCGGGGCAAGCTCGAGATGCTGCTGCGCCTTCTTGCCGTCGACGATGCGAGCGGCTTCGTACCCACGGCCGGGGGACTGCAGCTCGCGGCACGCATCCCCTATGTGTTGACGCTCGACAGTGACACGGGCCTGCCCCCGGGCACGCTGCGCGAACTCGTCGCGGTGGCGGCGCATCCGCTGAACGCGCCGCAGATCGACGGGGCCGGCCAGCGCGTGACGGCTGGTTTCGGCATCTTCCAGCCACGCATCGTCACACCCTTTCCCGAGCGGCGCGAGCGCTCGCCGTTCCACTGGATGTTCGCGGGCCAATGCGGACTCGACCCCTACAGCAACAGCGCTTCCGACCTCTACCAGGACGTCTTCGGCACCGGATCTTTCACCGGCAAAGGCCTGCTCAACGTGCAGGCCGTCCATGCCACGCTGGACCGGCGCGTGCCCGACGGCGTCGTGCTGAGCCACGATCTGCTCGAAGGCACGGTGGCCCGCTGCACCGTGGTGAGCGACCTGGTCCTGATCGAAGACCATCCGCACCATCCCGGCGTTGCCGCCTCGCGCGTCCACCGCTGGACGCGCGGTGACTGGCAGCTGTTGCCGCTGATGCTGCGCGCACGACGCTTCGGCATCGACGCACTCGGACTGTGGAAGATGGGCGACAACCTGCGGCGAACCATGGTCGTGCCGGCGTCGACGGCGTTGCTCGCATGGGTCGTCTTCACCGATTCGTTCCCGTTGAACTGGGCGCTCGCCGCCGTCGGCGCGGCGCTCGTGCTCGGCCCGTTGCTGGGGGCGCTCGCAGGGTTGGTGCCGACGCGGCGCTCGATCGAACTGCCCCACTTCTTCGATGTCGGCGTCGCGGAGTTCCTGCGCGCCACGGCCAGCGCCGCGTGGCAATTCGTGCAACTGGCAGCGCAGACGCGCCTGCTGCTCGATGCCTCCGCGCGCGCCGCGTGGCGGCTCGTCGTGAGCCGCCGGCATCTGCTCGAATGGACGACTGCGGCCCAGGCGCAGACACAGGCGCGCTATGACCTGCAGGCGTTCTTGCGCAGTGCAGCGCCCACGAGCGCCGTCTGCATGGCATTCGCCGTCGCGTCGTTGTGGAGCCCGTATCCGCAGCTGGGCGCCGCTCTCTTCGTGCTGTGGGCGCTGGCCCCCGTCGCCGCGTGGTGGAGCAGCCGCATGCCGGCGAAGACCGAAGGCGAACTGAGCACCGAACAGCGCGGCTACCTCGAAACGTTGGCACGCGACACCTGGCACTTCTTCGAGCATGTGGTCGGGCCCGAGGACAACCACCTGCCGCCCGACAACCTGCAGCTCGAACCCGAACCCACCATCGCGCACCGCACATCGCCGACCAACATCGGCATGTACCTGTTGGCGTGCTGCTGCGCGCGCGAGTTCGGGTGGATCGACACCAAGGCGCTCGCCGCCCGGCTCGCCGCGACGCTCGACACCATCGACCGCCTCGACAAGCACGAGGGTCATCTCTACAACTGGTACGACACACGCACGCTGAGGATGCTGCCGCCGGCCTACGTGTCGAGCGTGGACAGCGGTAACCTGGCAGGCCATCTCATTGCCGTGGCACAGGCCTGCCGGAGGTTCTCCGCCGGAAACGCCGAGCTGGAGATGCTCGCCCAGCGTTGCGAGACCTTGTGCGCCGGCATGGATTTCCGCGGGCTCTATGACACCAAGCGCCACCTCTTCCACATCGGTCTCCGGGTGGAAGAGAACGCGCTGGATGCGAGCTACTACGACTTGCTCGCCTCCGAATCGCGCCTCCTGAGCTTCCTTGCCATCGCCAAGGGCGACGTGCCGCGGCGCCACTGGATGGCGCTCGGCCGGCCCTTTCTTTCGGTGGGCGTCAAGCCGGGCCTCAAATCCTGGTCGGGTTCGATGTTCGAATACCTGATGCCGGCGCTCGTGATGGCGGAGCCGGTCGGCGGCTTGCTGCAGGTGGCGAACCTCGCCGCGATCTGCGAGCAGCAGGCCTTCGGCTCCATGCAGAACCTGCCGTGGGGCGTTTCCGAGTCGGCCTATTTCGCGCAGGACCATTCGCTCGCCTACCAATACTCGCCCTTCGGAGTGCCGCGGCTTGCGCTGCGTCGCACGCCGCCGACCGATCGCGTCGTCGCGCCTTATGCCACCGTGATGGCGGCGCTGCTCCGGCCGGCCGACGCGGTCGTGAACCTGCGGCTGCTCGAGTCGCTCGGCGGACGCGGCGAGTTCGGCTTCTTCGACGCGATCGATTTCACCGTCTCGCGTCAACCCGCGGGGCAGCCTTTCACTGTCGTGCGCAACGTCATGGCGCATCACCACGGCATGTCGCTCGTGGCCTTGTGCAATGCCGTCCGCGACGATGCGCCACGCCGCTGGTTCGGCAGCGCGCCGCTGGTGCAGGCGCACGAGTCGCTGCTGCACGAGCGCACGCCGCGACAGATCATCGGCAGCGCCGATCCGCGCACGCCGCCGGAGCCCGCGACTGGCGAGGCGCCGCCGATCTTCCAGCCGCGCGTGGTCGATCCCATGGAGCCAAGCTTTCAGCCCACGCACTTGCTGTCGAACGGCAAATACACGGTGGCCCTGCGTGCCAACGGCGCCGGCGTGAGTCGCTGGCGCTCGTTCAACGTGAGCCGTTGGCGG
This sequence comes from Variovorax sp. 05L425, assembly GCF_056397705.1. Taxonomy (NCBI): domain Bacteria; kingdom Pseudomonadati; phylum Pseudomonadota; class Betaproteobacteria; order Burkholderiales; family Comamonadaceae; genus Variovorax; species Variovorax sp. 05L425. Next base: position 176,635 of record NZ_JBFTNY010000009.1, read on the forward strand.
GACGATCCGCTGCGCGACAGCTACGGCACCTTCTTTTACGTGCGCGACACGCACAGCCCCGCGCTCTCCTCACTGACCGCCCTTCCCGCCCCCGGAGAGCACTGGCGCTACCGCGCTCGCTTCCTGGCCGACCAGGTCCAGTTCGACGCGAGCGGGCCCGGGCTGCAGGCGCGCATCACGGTGCTCATCAGCCCGGAGGACGACGCCGAACTGCGCACGGTTTCGCTGCACAACACTGGCAGCGAAACGCGCACGCTGGATCTCATCTCCTTTTTCGAGCCGATGCTGTCCAACCCCAAGGCTGACGAGGCGCATCCGGCTTTCGCCAACCTCTTCGTCGAAAGTCGCTGGGAGCCGGCCTGGCGCGCGCTGCTGATGTCACGCAAGCCCCGTTTGCACGGCGACCCGGGGGTGGCTGCCGCGCACTTCGTCGCGGCGGTCGATGCACGGGTGCTGTCCGTCGACTGCATGACCGACCGGCGCGCCTTCGTCGGACGCAATCGCGCACCCGCGACGCCGGCGTTCGACCCACAACCTTTGGCGCCCGGCGGCACGCCGATCAACGGCCTCGATCCGATCGCCTGCCTACGCGTGCGTCTTTCGATTGCACCGGGCGCCACCGCACGCGTGACCTTCGCGACCGCCGCCGACGAAAGCGTCGAAGCATTGATGCCCAGCATCGATCGGTACCTGCAGCCGATGCACGTCGAACGCGCGACACGCATGGCCGCCACGCTGGCGCAGTTGAGGTTGCGCGATCTCAGCATCGATCCCGCCAAGAACATCGCGCTGCAGGACCTCACCACTATCCTGGCCAACACCACGCCCCGCGTGATGCGCGATCGGGGCTGATCGACCTGCGGCAGATGACTAATCCCCCAACAGCTCCCCGATCGGCTGCAGGTCCTCCACGTGGTCGCAGATGGCCTTCGCGACCATCATGATCGGAATCCCCAGCAGCAGCCCCCAGATTCCCCAGAGCCAGCCCCAGAAGATCACGCCGACGAACACGGCGACCGGATTCATGCGGCTCGAACGACTCGTGAGGAAGGGCATCAGCAGACTGCCCACCAAGGTATGGATCAGCAGCGAAACCCCACCGACCAGCAGCCCCATCTGAACGGTATTGAATTGCAGGAAGGCCAGCAGCCCCGCGGCCGCCATGACGATGACCGACCCGATGTAGGGAATGAGGTTGGTGATCGCCGCCACGATGCCCCACACCGCGGCGTTCTCCAGCCCGATGGCCCAGAAGGCAAGGCCCGTGGCAACGCCGACCAGTGCGCTGGTCAGGATCTGGACGATCAGGTAGCGCTCGATGTGGTAGGTGATGTCGTCCAGCACATGCACGGTGATTTTTTTCTTCTGAAGGCTGGGGCCCGTGATCTTCACGAGCTTGCGGCGAAAGGTATCCCCCGAACCGAGGGCAAAAAAAGTCAGGAAACCAACCAGCGTGAGCTGCCCGGCCGCAGCGATGAGGCCGACAGTGCCGCTCCACAGGTAATCGCGCACGTTGAAGGACGGCCGCTCGACGATCACTCGCGCCACGCCTTTCCGGGCCGCGACCTTGGCCGAGTTTTCTTCCGCAGCCTGTTCGATCTGCGCCGCGGCTTTCTGCACCGTATCGAGCGCGCTCGGGTCAGCGTTGCGGGGACCTGTGTGCATCGCCAGACGAAGCTTCTGCGCGGCGACGGGCAATGAATCGAGCAGCGCCGAAGCATTGCCGGAAAGCGAATAGCCGGTCCAGCCGAAGGCGCCGCCGATGCCGAGCAGGATCACGGCCGCGCCGATCCAGCGCGAGATCTTCCAGCGCTCGAGCAGATCGACCAACGGCGACAGGGCGTAGGTCAGCATCAGGCTCACCAGCAGTGGAATGAAGACTGCCGCCGCCCAATGCAACGCAAACACGCTGGCGAACACGGCCAGCACCACCAGCGACGCACTGCGCACGTCGACCGGCATGTGCAGCAGGACGCGTTCGGGTTGCGTTTCCGCAGACAGGGCTTCCTCTTCGGTCTCCGCCTGGGCCTTCGATTCGGACTCGATCACGTCACTCATGACCTAACCTCCGTGCTGCGCACTGCGGTGCGAGCTTGCTTGGGGCGGCCCGGCGCGGCACTCATCGCGGCTCCTTCAGCACTTCTCGGACCGTCGACAGCTGACGACGCGAAACCACGACGGGCTCCGGAACGCCGTCGAGCCGCAGGGCCCAGCCTTCGGCATCCTCGCCATCGTCGTATTTCTCGAGCGCGCGAATCGCCGAACGTGCCACCAGCGCATTGCGGTGCACCCGCACGAAGCGCGCGGGATAGCGCTCCTCGAGTTCGGAAAGCGAGCCGTCGAAGATGTGGCTGCGAGACACTGTGCGGACGGTGAGGTACTTGAACTCGGATTTGAGATACAGCACCTCGGACAACGGCACGCGCTCGGTGCGGCCGCGATCCTGGATGAGCAGCACGTCTTGCGGTTCCTCCGCGGGCGCCGGCCGCCGGTCTCGGAGATGCCGCTCGACCTTCTGCAAAGCCTGTTGAAGGCGTTCGCCCCTGACGGGCTTCGTCAGATAGTCGACCGCTTCGAGCTCGAAGGCTGTCACCGCGTGCGCGGCATAGGCCGTGACGAACACCACGGCTGGCGCACCTTGCTGGCTGCGAAGGCTGCGCGCAAGTTCAAGGCCGTCGATGCCGGGCATGTGGACGTCGAGCAGCACGACATCGAAATGGGTGGCGGCCAGGCATTTCAATGCCGCGTCGCCGTTCGCGGCCTCGGCCACGACTTCGGCGGCGGGCGAGTTGCAGTCGGCCAGGAGCGCGCGCATGCGGGAGCGCGCCAGCGCTTCGTCATCGACGATCAGGGTGCGAAGAGTGCTCATGATCCAGCGGGAATGGCAATGCGGACACGGTAGTTCTTCTGGTCCATGCCGGCGCTGAATTGCGCCTGCATGTCGTGCAGAAGGCGCAGCCGGTCGCGCACATTGGCGAGTGCGATGCCGTGGCCGCGCGGAAGGGGTTCGTCGGCCCAGCGCAGAGGAGGAAGACTGTTGATGACCTCGATCAGCACCATGCTGCCCCGGCGTTCCGTGCGGATGCGCAGCTTGGCGGTTTCCGGGCTCGGCTCGACGCCATGCTTGACCGCGTTTTCCACGAGCGGCTGCAGCAGCAGGGGCGGCAGGCGGGCCGAGTTGGCATTGGGGTCGATGTCCCAGCGCACGCGCATGCGGTCGCCGAAACGCACCTGTTCGATGGCAAGGTAGCGCTCGGCCAGCGCGATCTCATCAGCAAGGGTGACCGACTCGCCGGGGTCGGCCAGCGCCTGCCGGAACAGTTCACTCAGGTCCTCAAGCATCGCTTCGGCCTTCGCAGGCTCTTCGCGCACGAGTGCGATCGCGCTGTTGAGCGTGTTGAAGAGAAAGTGCGGCCGGATGCGCGACTGCAGTTCCTCGAGCCTTGCGGTGGTCGCCGCCGGGGTCTGCCCCCTGGCTCGCAGCACCAGCGCCGCCATCATCAAGCTTGCAAACAAGGCGCCCGCCAACGCACTGGCTACCCAAGGGGCTGTGCCGACGACGCCCGTCAAGCGCAGCAGCCCGCACCCGTAGAGGCCCGAGACCGCCCCAAGCAGGGCCCCGGCCACGTATTGCCCTCGCAGCGGCAGCCGGCCAAGCAGCTTCTTGAGCGCACATGCGGCAAGCAACCAGAGCAAGGTCGCGGGCAACGCGCCGCCCGTCACCGTTGCGGCAAGCAGCAGCCACTCGGACACCGTGGGCGCGAGAAACAGCGCGACAATCGCGACGACTGTCTCCACGAACAGCACCGCGCGCAGCACCACGCCGATCTGGCACGCATCGAAAACCACCGACCCGGCGCGCAGCGGCGCGCGCACCCCGGCCTGCATGGGCGTCGACGATGAAGGGGCGGCCGATAAAATCGACGGGTTGCGCATCAATGAAACACTGGGTGACAAACCCATTATTGCCTCCCGATCGTTTCCCATGACCCAAAACCAACTCGACAAGAAATCCGAAGCCTGGTCCGCCCTGTTCTCCGAACCGATGAGCGACCTGGTCAAACGCTATACATCGAGTGTCTTCTTCGACAAGCGGCTGTGGCAGGCCGACATTGAGGGTTCGCTGGCGCATGCGGCGATGTTGGCAGCACAGGGCATCATCGCCGCGCAGGACCATGCCGCAATCGAACGCGGGATGATGCAGATTCGCAACGAAATCGAATCTGGAAGCTTCGAATGGAAGCTCGACCTCGAAGACGTGCACCTGAACATCGAGGCCCGCCTCACACAATTGGTAGGCGACGCCGGCAAGCGGCTCCACACCGGCCGCAGCCGCAACGACCAGGTGGCGACGGACGTCAGGCTCTGGCTGCGTGGCGAGATCGACCTGATCGGCGGACTCCTGGTCGACCTTCAGAAGTCGCTGCTCGACATCGCCGAGAAGAATGTCGAAGTGATCATGCCGGGCTTTACCCATCTGCAGGTGGCGCAGCCGGTGAGCTTCGGCCACCACATGCTGGCCTACGTGGAGATGTTCTCGCGCGACGCCGAGCGCATGGCGGACGTCCGCAAGCGCGTCAATCGCCTGCCGCTCGGTGCAGCCGCCCTCGCAGGCACGAGCTATCCGCTGGACCGCGAGGCCGTGGCCACGGCGCTCGGCATGGACGGCGTCTGCCAGAACAGCCTCGACGCCGTGAGCGACCGCGATTTCGCGATCGAATTCGCCGCGGCCGCCTCGCTCGCCATGGTTCACATCAGCCGGCTGAGCGAAGAACTCGTGTTGTGGATGAGCCAATCCTTCGGTTTCATCGACATCGCCGACCGCTTCTGCACGGGCAGCTCGATCATGCCGCAGAAGAAAAATCCGGACGTGCCTGAACTGGCGCGCGGCAAGACCGGCCGGGTGGTTGGTCACCTGATGGGGCTGATCACCCTCATGAAAGGCCAGCCGCTGGCCTACAACAAGGACAACCAGGAAGACAAGGAGCCCCTGTTCGACACCGTCGACACGCTCAAGGACACGCTGCGCATCTTCTCGGAAATGGTCGGCGGCATCACGGTGAAGCCCGAAGCCATGGAAGTCGCGGCCCTGCGAGGCTATGCCACTGCCACCGACCTGGCCGACTACCTGGTCAAGAAGGGCCTGCCTTTCCGCGACGCCCATGAGACCGTGGCGCACGCGGTCAAGGCGGCGATTTCGCACAAGGTGGACCTGTCGGAACTCCCGCTGACTGTGCTCCAGGGCTTCAATCCGACGATCGAAAAAGACGTTTACGGCGTGCTCAGCTTGCGCGGCTCGTTGACGGCGCGCAACATCCTCGGCGGCACGGCACCGGCGCAGGTGCGCCAGCAGATCGCCCGGCACCGCGCGCGGCTTTCCTGAGCAATACGCCATTGGACGGGCCCATGCCGGCCGTCAGATGTGTTCCCAATTGTAAATTTGTAGTGCTAAAGTTTGGCATGCTTTGCGCTTGCGCTCCTGGAGGCCGCCGCCCGAAGCCCGTCATCGAGCGCCCAATCCCATGGAAACATCCAGCTGCGTCGTCGTCATCCTGACTTTCAATTCCGCCTCGATCATTCGGGAAACCGTGTCGCAGGCGAAGAAGGTGAGTCCTCACGTGTTCGCGGTCGACTCGCATTCGACCGACGGCACGCCCGCGATCCTGGCCGAATTGGGCTGCACCGTCGTGCAGCGTCCTTTTTCGAACTACAGCGACCAGCGCAACTGGGCCATTTCGCAGATCGAGCCGTCTTACGGCTGGCAACTCCACCTCGACGCCGATGAAGTGCTCGATGACCGGGCGGTCGCCGAAATCAATGCGGTTCTGGCCGACACGCCCGAGTTCGACGCCTACCTGATCCGCCGGCGCGACTATTTCATGGGCAAGATGCTGCGCTTCAGCGGCGTCAATCCGTGGCACCTGCGGCTCTTTCGCTCGGGTGTCGGGCGCTGCGAATCGCGGCTCTACGACCAGCACTTCATCAGTCCCGCAAAGCCCGGCCGGCTGAACGGCTTCATGCACGACAAGAACTCCGCCCGGTTGAGCGACTGGATCGCAAGCCACAATCGCTGGAGCGATGCCGAAGCCAAGGAAAAGCTCGGCCCCTGCACCGCGTCCGACAACGTCTTGCAGCCGCGGCTGACAGGCGATGCGCGCGAACGCACGCGCTTCATCAAGGAAATCTATTACAAGCTTCCCACCGGCCTGCGTTCGGTCAGCTACTTCGTCTACCGCTATGTGTTTCGCCTGGGCTTCCTGGACGGCAGGACGGGGTTCTACTTCGCTTTCTTCCAGGCACTGTGGTTTCGCATGCTGGTCGACGCGAAGATGTATGAAAAACGCACCCAGCAATCCCTGAATTGACCCTGAATCGACATTTACGGAGTGATCACGCGCATGCGTCAATACAACGCCTCCAAGCGAATGCTCGTCACCGGCGGCGCCGGTTTTCTCGGCAGCCACCTGTGCGACCGCCTCCTCGAACAGGGGCATGACGTGCTGTGCGTCGACAACTTCTTCACCGGCACGAAGCGCAACGTCGAGCACCTGCTGGACCATCCGCGCTTCGAACTGATGCGGCACGACGTCACCTTTCCTCTTTATGTCGAAGTGGACGAGATCTTCAACCTCGCCTGCCCGGCGTCGCCGATCCACTACCAGCACGATCCGGTGCAGACCACCAAGACCAGCGTGCACGGCGCCATCAACATGCTCGGGCTGGCCAAGCGCGTGCGCGCCAAGATCCTGCAGGCTTCCACCAGCGAAGTCTATGGCGACCCCGAGATCCATCCGCAGGTCGAAGAATATTGGGGCCGCGTGAACCCGATCGGCCTTCGCAGCTGCTACGACGAAGGCAAGCGCTGCGCCGAAACGCTGTTCTTCGACTATCACCGCCAGCACAAGCTGCGCATCAAGGTCGTGCGCATCTTCAACACCTACGGGCCGCGCATGCACCTGAACGACGGCCGCGTGGTGTCGAACTTCATCGTGCAGGCGCTCCGTGGTCAGGACATCACCATCTACGGCGACGGCCAGCAGACGCGCAGCTTCTGCTACGTGGACGACCTGATCGAAGCGATGCTGCGCATGATGAACACCGGCGACGAGGTGCCCGGCCCGATCAACATCGGCAACCCGGGCGAGTTCTCGATGCTCGACCTGGCCAACAAGGTCATCGAACTCACGGGCTCGAAGAGCAAGCTGGTGCGCATGCCGCTGCCCGCGGACGACCCCAAGCAGCGTCGCCCCGACATCTCGATGGCGCAAAAGGAACTCGACGGCTGGGCGCCCCGCACCCAGTTGGATGAAGGACTGAAGCAGACAATCGCCTTTTTCGACAAGATCCTCGCGGAATCCACCGCGACCTGACCTCATGAATATCACGATCATCGGCACCGGCTACGTCGGGCTCGTCACGGGCGCGTGCCTTGCAGACATCGGCAACAACGTCTTCTGTCTCGACGTGGACGAACGCAAGATCGCCACGCTCAACTCGGGCGGCATTCCGATCTACGAACCCGGCCTCGGCGACCTGGTCGAGTCGAATGTCGCGGCCAAGCGCATCTCCTTCTCCACCGACATCGAAGCCGCCGTCGCGCATGGCGACGTCCAGTTCATCGCCGTCGGAACGCCGCCTGACGAAGATGGCAGCGCCGACATGCAGTATGTGCTGGCCGCCGCCCGCAACATCGGCAAGTACATGGACAGCTTCAAGGTCGTGGTCGACAAGTCGACGGTGCCCGTGGGCACGGCCGACCGCGTCACGGCAGTCATCCAGGAAGAACTCGACAAGCGTGGACGCTCCGACCTGCGCTTCTCCGTCGTCAGCAACCCCGAGTTCCTGAAGGAAGGTGCGGCGGTCGAGGATTTCATGCGGCCCGACCGCATCGTCATCGGCTATTCGGACGACGATCACGGCCGCGAAGCGCTGGGCTGGATGCGCAAGTTGTATGCACCCTTCAACCGCAACCACGAACGCACGCGCGTGATGGACGTGCGCTCCGCCGAGTTCACCAAGTACGCCGCCAACGCGATGCTCGCCACGCGCATCAGCTTCATGAACGAGCTGGCCAATCTGGCCGATCGCGTGGGCGCCGACATCGAAGCGGTGCGCCAGGGCATCGGCTCCGACCCGCGCATCGGCTACAGCTTTCTGTACTCCGGCACGGGCTACGGCGGAAGCTGCTTCCCCAAGGACATCCAGGCGCTGGCGCGCACCGCGCGCGGCAACGGCCAGACGCTGCGCGTGCTCGAAGCGGTGGAAGCCGTCAACAACGAGCAGAAACGCGCACTCACCAACAAGGTGCTCGCCCGCTTCGGCAAGGACCTGAGCGGACGGACCTTCGCGCTGTGGGGCCTGGCCTTCAAGCCGAACACCGACGACATGCGCGAAGCACCCAGCCGCGTCGTGATCGACGTGCTGCTTCGCGCGGGCGCCAAGGTGGTGGCGCACGACCCGATCGCGGTCGAGGAGACCCGGCGCGTGCTGCAGCTGGATTTCGCGGACGCACCCTCGCTGCTCGACCGGATCAGCTTCTGCTCGCCCAAGGACCCGATGAGCGCCCTCGACGGTGCGGACGCGCTGGTCATCGTCACCGAGTGGAAGGCCTATCGCAGCCCCAACCTCGAGCGGCTCAAGTCGCTGATGAAGTCGCCGGTGATCTTCGACGGCCGCAACCTGTACGAGCCGAGCACGATGAAGGAAGCCGGCATCGTCTATCAAGGCATCGGGCGCAACAGCTTCTGAGCCCGAAGACGTCGCGCTGAATCCGAGCGGGCGTCTGGTCCGTACCCACGGCATGCCCACCGTTGGCACACAATCCGCCCATGAGTGCTCCCAGCCCCGACGCCGAATTGATCGCACTGATCGATCGGGTCGGGCAGCGCGACGAATCAGCCCTCCGCCAGCTGTACGAACGCACCTCGCCGAAGCTGTTCGGCCTCGCGATGCGCATCGTGCGTCAGCGCGAATGGGCGGAAGATGTCCTGCAGGAGACGTTCTTGACGATCTGGCGCGTGGCGGGCGACTACCGCAACTCGCTCAGCCCGCCGATGGCATGGATGGGCCTCATCGTGCGCAGCCGGTCGCTGGACCTGCTGCGCCGTCGCACGGCAGACCGCGCCCAGTCCACGCAAGAGTTCGACGAGGTGATGGCCGAGACCTTCGAATCCGATGCCGCCAGCCCCATGGACACGGCTGACGCGAGCGAGCAGGCATGGGCGCTGCACCAATGCCTGCGTCAGCTCGAAGGCCGGCAGCGCGAACTCGTGAGCCTGGCCTACCTGCGCGACCTGAGCCACGTCGAACTGGCCGAACAGCTCAAGCTGCCGCTGGGCACCGTCAAGACATGGATTCGGCGCGGGCTTGAAAAGCTCCGCACCTGCATGAAGCAATTCGCGTGAGGGCTGCCACATGAACCTCTCCGCCCACCCCGAATTGCTCGAATTGCTTGCGGCGAGCCACGCGCTCGGCACGCTGCGGGGTGGCGCCCGCCGACGCTTCGAAGCCATGGCACGCGAGCAGGCGCCTGTGCGTGCCGCCGCGCTGGCCTGGCAAGGCCGGCTCGCGAGCATGGCCGAGCTTCAACCGTCCGTGACGCCGGATCCGGCGGTCTTGACACGCATCCGCAACCTGATCGATGCGGAAAAGCAGCAGGAAGCGATTGCGGCCCAGCGTCAAGCGCCTGCGCCGCCTGCCCCCGAGAACGGTGGCTGGATGCACAGCCTCGCGCTCTGGCGCGGCGCCGCGGCGGCCGGGGTGTTCGCCGCCGTGGTGGCGATCGTGGTGGGCCTGAATCTCCAGCAGCAGTTGCGCAATGCGCCGAGCGAGCAATACGTTGCCGTGCTGTCCGATGACAAGGCTGCCGCGTCCATGCTCGTGACCTTCGATCCGAAGAACCGGCAACTCGTGCTCCAGCGCCTCGGCGACTTTCGCGAGAGCGAGGACAAGTCGCTTCAGCTGTGGGCGCTTCCCCCAGGCCGTGCGCCACGCTCGCTCGGTGTGCTCGGCAGCGAATCCACGATCAGGCTGACAGCTTCGGAGGCCGATGTGCAAGGCGTCCCGGCGCTGGCGATCTCGCTCGAACCGAAGGGCGGTGTTCCGGCCGGGCAACCGCCGAGCGGCCCGATCCTGTTCAAGGGCCCGCTGATCCAGAAGGCGATCTGACGACCCGTTACCATTTGCCGACGCGTGGGCACGACTCGCCAACGCATTCAAGTCGAAGGACGTTTTGATTCCATGGTGTCGATGAAAGCTTCCCGCCTTGCCGTTCTCTCGCTTGCGCTGCTGACCGCGCTCGCATCGCAGGCGCAGACCACCTCGGTCAACGACGCCACCGCACGCTCGCCCGCCTACGTTGCTGCCCAAGCCCGCTGGCAGAGCGAATTGGACGCCTTCGCGAAAGCCGACCGCGAACATCCGCCCGCCAGCGGCGGCGTGCTGTTCGTCGGCAGCTCCACCATCCGCATGTGGCCGGACATCGCGCGGGACTTCCGACAGCAGCCGGTCGTGATCAACCGCGGCTTCGGCGGTTCGACGATGGAAGATTCCAGCTTGTTCGCCCGCGAACTCGTCGTACGCTACAAGCCCAGGCTCGTGCTGGTCTACGCCGGCGACAACGATCTCGCCGAAGGCCGTACGCCGATGCAGGTACTCGAAAGCTTCGCGCGCTTCGCGAACACCGTGCGCGCCGAACTGCCCGACACCCGAATCGCATTCATCTCGGTCAAGCCGAGCCCTTCGCGCGAGAAGCTGATGCCGCAGATCCGCGAGACCAACGACGTGATCGCAGCCTACCTCCGAAGGCTCCCCAACAGCGAATTCATCGACGTGTACACGCCCATGCTGGGTGCAGACGGCCGACCGCGCGCCGAGTTGTTCCGCGCCGACGAGCTGCACATGAATGACCAGGGCTATCGCCTCTGGCAGTCGTTGATCGAGTCGCACCTGCCGGATCCCGCGACTCGGCCCGATCCTTCAGTCGCCCAGGGGCTGCGTTAAGCGGCCAGGCGTCTTCTTCCGTTCGTCCCCCCACTGGCTGATGCGCGCGACAGCGTAGAGCCCGCAGAACACCACGGCCAACAGCAGCGCATCGCCCCACCAGGGGCGTGCGGTCTGGCTGTCGCCGTAGATGGCCAGCACCAACAGCACCACCACCAGGTGCGCGCAGAACACGGGCAGCGAAGCCCGCCCCATCGCCTCCAGCCAATGCAGCCGCGGCATGCGCCGCATGAACGCCGGCCCGAACCGGATGGTGAGAATGCCGAGCACAACGAGGTTCACGATCCGAAGTGGTCCGAGCTGCCATTTGTCGAACAGCAGGTTGAGTTCCGCGTCACCGCCGAATGGCGCCTGCCCGTTGATGCCGTGATGCCGCCAGTAGACGCCGTAGACCGCCACCGCAGCGGCGACTGCGACCACCCACTTCGGAAATTGGAAAGGCCGGGCGCCGGGTGCATTGCGGCTCGCGCCCATCCACAAGCCGGCGAACCACAGGAATTGCCACGCCAATGCGTTGAAAGCGCCCGTCTCGTGAAACGGCACCGACAGCCCGAGGTGCCGAGCAGCGAATTCGTAGAGCCATTCGCTCAAGCCGAACTGCGCCACCGCCCAGATCGTCGCGCTCACCGTCATCACGCCAAGCCAACCGCGCCGCAATGCAAAGGCCAGCACCCACGGGCTCATCAGCATGAAGAAGATATACATCGGCAGGATGTCGAGGAGCGCCGGCTCGTAGATGAGCAGCAGCGAATAGATGAAGGCCTCGTGCGGATTGGCGAGATAGAACGACAACAGGTTCTTGACCGCCGGCTGGTCGATGCGCAGCCCCACTGCCGTGATGATCGTGAACAGGAACAGCAGCGTTGCCGCTTGGCTCAGATAGACCTTGAGCGCGCGCCGCCAGAAGGCCCGGCGCATGGAGTTCACGCCCTGGTTGTAGCTGACGCGGCTGTAGACCAGTCCCGACACAAAGGCCGACAGCAACACAAAACCTTCCGCGGCCGAGACGAAACCGAAGGGCTGCCCCAACGGATCGGTGAGGCGGGTTGGCAAATGGGTGACTGTCATCAACACGAGCATGAGCCCGCGCAGCGCGTCGATTTCCCAGTAGCGTTTCACTGGATGACCAAAATTCGTCGGGGGAATACCTACGCCAGCCTGCGGATCGCGTCGATGACGGTGGCGCTGTAGTTGCGCCATGTATAGGTGGCGGCGTGCTGCATCGCCTGCACCTTCATGGCAGGAAGCTCTTGCCTGTTCTGATTGAACCAGGCGAGCTTCTCGGCGATTTTCTCCGGCGAGCGAATCGGCACCAGGAAGCCGGTCTTGCCCTCGATGACCAGGTCTTCACCACCCGTGTTGGGCGTGATGACCAGCGGCAACCCCTGGCTCATGGCTTCCTGCATCACGAGCGCACGTCCCTCGAACAGCGAAGGCAGGCAGAAGACGTCGCAGCTTCGCATCAGCGTCAGCACTTCGGCGTGCGGTCGGCCACGCTCATAGGTGAAGTCAGCGTACTGCCGGCGGTAGAAGTCGTGGCCGCTGAGCGGTGTCCCCATCACGATCAGTTCGATGTTCTCGCCCTCGAGCAGGTGCATCGCCTGCAACAAATCGGCGAGTCCCTTGCGTTGGCCCATCGAGCCCGCGAAGAGCACGCGCAACGGGCGCGACGGGTCGACCGTTTCGGTCTGCTCGATGGGAGCCGAGAGCGGCGAGCCGAAAGGGGACACCACCCGCGCCTTGTCCGCTGCCCATGCCGGCAATGAATCGGCGACAAAGCGGCTTGGAACGACCACCAGGTCGGCAAGCTCGAGTTCCTGGACCTTGCGCCCCACCTTGGCCTCGGAATCGGACATGCCGCCGCCCAGCGTATCGACCCACTCGGGAAGGCGCTGCGCTTCGTCCTGCATCAGCCGACGGCCGACTTCCCAGTAGGCGATCGGAAGGTCATAGACGCGATGAATGCCGAGTGCCTTCGCCGCCTTGAAACTTTCGACCGCCGAGTCCTCGTAGGCGTAGACGGCGCCGAGGCGCTCCTGCCGGTGCACGCGCGGCAACACCCGCGCCACGAAGCGATCGAAATCACGGAGCACCCCGTCGATCGACGCGAACCCTTCTTCATGGCGCCGCAAGTAGTCCCAGCCGTATCGATTGCACATCATCCGCGCGAACTCGCGCCACGGATGCAGGAGGAGCTTTTCATTGGGCAGATCGAAGCGTCGCCGAAGGAGGTCTCGACCGAACTTCTCGGGCACCAGCTTGAGGGCGAGGCTGTCCGAACGAACGGCGAAAGTGGTTGCAAAGCGAGCCAACATATCGGCGGCTTCCAGGCCATCGAGCATGGCTCGAACGTTCTGGTTGCCGGCGGGGTGGCTGAACAACAATTTCATACCGATCGATCATAGTGGAGGCACATTGCGTGCCAGAGCCGCGCGTCGCCCATGCGCTACCCTTCGTGCCGAAGGAGAAGTCCGTTGAAAACAAGAACGACATCGCGCTGCCTGGCCACCATGACGCTGGCCCTGTGCGCCCTGGGTGCGCACGCCTTGCAGGTCACCAGCCTCACGCCGCAGGGCGAGATCGCGCGCATTCGCCAGGTCGTTGCCAAGTTCGATCAGGCCGCCGTCAACTTCGGCGACCCCAAGGCGCCGGCACCGCTCGCGGTCAGTTGCACCGACGCGCAAGCCGCCAAAGGCACGGGGCGCTGGACCAGCGACAAACAATGGGTCTTCGATTTCGAGAACGATCTGCCCCCCGGCGTGCGCTGCACGGTCACGCGCGTGGCTGGATTCAAGTCGCCCGCTGGTGCCGATCTGGCCGGGCCCGAGCGCTACCAGTTCAACAGCGGCGGCCCTTTCATTCGCAACTGGCAGCCGAGCTACGGAAAGATCGACGAGCAGCAGTTGTTCATGCTCGAACTCAGCGGCCCCGCCATGCCCGAGAGCGTTCAGGGCAACGTGTGGTGCGCAGCGGACGGCATTGGTGAACGCATCCCGGTCAAGCTGATCGATGGTGCGCAGCGCAGCGCGCTGCTCAAGTCTTTCGGCCGCGACAAGGACGCAGAAAAGTCCCCCCAGCGTTTCGTGACGCTGCAGTGCAATCGAACGCTGCCCGCCGGCAGCCGCGTGCAGCTTGTCTACGGCAAGGGCGTCGCCACGCCTTCGGGCGTGGTCAACAACGTTGAACGACGTCTCAGCTTCGAGGTGCGGGAACCCTTTGCGGTCTCGTTCAGTTGCGAGCGCGAGAACGCGCAGTCCGCGTGCCTGCCGCTGCGGCCGATGGAACTGCGGTTCAACGCATCGGTGACCCGCAAGCTGGCCGCACAGATCGCGCTCAAGGGCGATGGCAAGACCTTCAAGCCGAAGTTCGAAGACAACGTGGCGAACGACGAGGACGCGGTGGTCGAATCGGTGAGCTTCCCGGCGCCCTTCGCCGAGCAGACGCAGTTCACCATCGAACTGCCGCCGACGTTCCAGGACGCCTCCGGCCGCGCGCTCGCTTCGCCCGACAGTTTTCCGCTGAAGGTCTCGACCGGCGCGATGCCGCCGCTCGCCAAGTTCGCCGCATCGCCCTTCGGTGTGGTCGAGCGCCTGGCCGAGCCGGATGGCGTGGCGCTGATGCCGGTGACGGTACGGCGCGTCGAGCCCGCGCTGCAGGTCCAGGCACTCACGCCCGGCAAGGTCAGCGACATGAATCCGAAGACCGACGCGGAAATCATCGCGTGGTTCCGCAAGGTGCGCCGCTACGACAACTACACCGTCTCTCGCAAGCAGGCGGCCCGGGACGTGAAGGGCGCGCTGCCGAAGGTGATCGACAAGGACGATCGCGACAACATCCAAACGCGCATGGTCTCGTTGCTCGCAGGACAGAGCGGCGTCAAGTCGCTGGACATGCCCAAGACCGAGGGCACGGACCCTCGGCCTTTCGAGGTGGTCGGGATTCCGCTGACGCCGGGCTTTCACGTATTGGAGATCGCATCGCAGAAACTCGGAGACGCGCTGCTCGACGAACGCTACGGCAACGGCCGCACGATGTACGTGCGCACCACTGCACTGGCGACCAACCTCGCCGTGCACTTCAAGCTGGGCCGGGAGAACTCGATGGCCTGGGTGACCACGCTGGACAAGGGCAAAGTGGTGGCGAACGCCAGTGTTCGCGTGTCGAGTTGCGACGGCAAGGAAGTGGCCACGGGCACGACCGACGTGAACGGCGTCGTGCAGTTGTCGGGTATCTCGTCCAATGCACCCGGTTGCTCAAGCGACGAGGACTACAGCGCCGACGCCTACTTCGTCAGCGCCCGCGCCAAGGATGCGACGGGCGTCGAAGACCTCGCCTTCACCTGGACCGATTGGCAGCGCGGCATCGAGCCCTGGCGTTTCAATGTGCCGACGAGCCTCGAAGCCGAGCCCGACCGCATTGCCCACACCGTCTTCGACCGCACGCTGCTGCGTGCCGGCGAAACGGTGTCGATGAAGCACCTCATCCGCACGCAGACCCGCAACGGCTTCGGGCTGCCCGCGGACTTTCCCGACACCCTGGTCGTGACGCATGTCGGCAGCGGCCAGCAGTTCACCCAGCCGATCAAATGGCGCAACACCGCGACCGGCGGCCGCAGCGCAGAGAACACCTTCGACATCCCATCTGCCACCAAGCTCGGCATCTACCAGGTCGAGTTGCACAGCGGCGCCGGCGACGGCCAACGCAGCTACGGCACCGGCCAGTTCCGCGTGGAGGAGTTCCGCCTGCCGGTGCTCGAAGGCCGTATCGCGCCCAGCGACAAGAACCCGCTGGTCGCCGCCACCGCAGTGCCCGTCGACGTGCAGATCAACTACGTGGCTGGCGGCGGCGCGGCCAATCTGCCGGTGCGCGTGTCGGCGATGGTGCGCGGCAAGAGCCTCTCGTTCCCCGACTTCGATGCCTTCAGCTTCTCCCCACCCCGAAAGGAACGCACCGCGGCGAGCGACACCGGGGAAGAGGATTCGGCCGCGGACGACGCGCGCATCGTCGCCGACAAGCTGCCGCTCACGCTTGACCGCAACGGTGCCGGCAAGGTCGTCATCGACAAGATTCCGGCCGACAAGGCCACGCCGCGCGAACTGCTGCTCGAAGCCACCTATTCCGACCCCAACGGCGAGGTCCAGACCTTGCGCAGCACGCAGACGCTCTGGCCCGCCGCCGTCATCGCCGGCATCAAGACCGAAGGCTGGGTCTCGACGCGGCAGAAGATGCGTTTCCAGGCGCTCGCGCTCGACCTCGCCGGCAAGCCGCAGGAGGGCGTGACGCTCAATGTGCGTGCCGTGGCTCGCATCACCACGACGAGCCGCAAGCGGATGGTGGGCGGCTTCTACACCTACGACAACAAGACCGACGTCAAGGACATCGGCACCGTGTGCAGCGGCAAGAGCGATGCACGTGGCCTGCTCCTGTGCGAAGTCGACCTCAAGGAATCGGGCGAGATCGAACTCATCGCCAGCGCCACCGACAAGGACGGCCGCGACAGTCGTGCCGCCAGTTCTGTCTATGTCACGCGGCAGGGCGAACTCTGGTTCGGCGGCGCGGACAACGATCGCATCGACGTGCTCCCGGAAAAGAAGAGCTACCAGCCCGGCGACGTCGCCCGCTTCCAGGTGCGCAGCCCTTTCCGCTTTTCGACGGCGCTGGTGTCCGTCGAACGCGAGGGCGTGATCGAGACGCACGTCGTGCAGCTCAATGGCCAGGATCCGACGATCAGCCTGCAGATCAAGCCCGACTGGGGACCGAATGTCTACGTCAGCGTGCTCGCGCTGCGCGGGCGGCTGCGCGAGGTGCCGTGGTACAGCTTCTTCACCTGGGGCTTCAGGGCGCCGCGCGAATGGTGGACGGCCTTCTGGTACGAGGGCAAGGAGTACGTCGCGCCGACGGCGCTGGTGGACCTCAGCAAGCCGGCATTCAGGCTCGGATTGGCCGAGATCCGCGTCGGCACCCTGGCCCACCAGATCGACGTGAAAGTGGCGAGCGACAAGATCAGCTACCCGGTGCGCGGCCAAGCGCGAATCACGATCACCGGCAAGCTCCCCGACGGCAAGCCTGCAGCCGGCGCCGAAGTGGCGCTCGCGGCGGTGGACCAGTCACTGCTGGAACTGATGCCCAACGACAGCTGGAACCTGCTCGAAGCCATGCTCCAGCGGCGCAGTTGGGGCGTCAGCACTTCCACTGCGCAGATGGAAATCGTCGGCCGGCGGCACTACGGCCGAAAGGCGGTGCCGGCCGGTGGCGGCGGGGGCAAGAGTCCGACCCGCGAACTGCTCGACACCCTGCTGCTGTGGAAACCTGCGATCGTGCTCGACGCCAGCGGACAGGCCACGGTCACGGTCCCGCTGAACGACGCGCTGACCACCTTCAGGATCGTCGCCGTCGCCGATGCCGGTACCGGGCTGTTCGGCACCGGCCAGACCTCGATCCAGTCGACGCAAGACCTGCAGATCATCAGCGGCCTGCCGCCGCTGGTGCGCGAAGACGACCAGTTCCGCGCGCAGATCACGCTGCGCAACACGACTCACAAGGACATGAAGGTCGAGGCCACGCCGCGTGCCGCGCTGCTGACGCTGGCGCCTCAGACGGTGGACATCCCGGCCGGCGAAGCCCGCGAAG
This sequence comes from Variovorax sp. 05L425, assembly GCF_056397705.1. NCBI lineage: Bacteria > Pseudomonadati > Pseudomonadota > Betaproteobacteria > Burkholderiales > Comamonadaceae > Variovorax > Variovorax sp. 05L425. Next base: position 194,266 of record NZ_JBFTNY010000009.1, read on the forward strand.
TGGCGTGGACCGTGACGGCGCCGGCGCAGCTCGCGCAAACACGCGCCGAAGCCATCCTGTGGGAAATCGAGGCCCGGGACACCCTGGGCGATGCGCGCGATGCGCTCAAGGTGCGCCAACGCATCGTGCCCGCCGTGCCGCTGACGGTGCAGCAGGCCACGCTCGCGCAGGTCGATGGACCCTTCACCCTCGACGTGTCGCCGCCGGCCGACGCCCTGCCCGGGCGCGGCGGCCTGCGTCTCTCGCTGCAGCCTCGATTGGCCGAAGGCCTGACCGGCGTGCGCGACTGGTTCGCCGCCTATCCCTACGCTTGCCTGGAGCAGAAGACCAGCAAGTCCATTGGCCTGCGCGATGTCAAGGCATGGCAGGTGGTCGTCGGGCAGTTGCCGAGCTACCTCGACAGCGACGGACTCGCCAACTACTTCCCGCCGCGCGACGGCGAAGCCAATCGTGGCAGCGACATCCTCACGGCCTATCTGATGGCGGCGACGCATGAAGCGGCGGCGCTCAACCCGGCTTTCGCACTGCCCGACGCCGCGCGGGCCCCCATGGAACAGGGCCTGATTGCTTTCGTCGAAGGCCGCATCCAGCGCGAGTTCTGGAGCCCCCGCAAGGACCTCGACGTGCGCAAGCTCGCCGCGCTCGAAGCGCTCTCGCGTTACGGAAAGGCCCAAGGCCGAATGACCGGGAGCATCGCCATCGCGCCCAATCAGTGGCCAACCAGCGCAGTGATCGACTGGCTCAACATCCTCAAGCGCGTGCAGGACGTGCCACGGCGCCAGCAACGCATCGAGGAAGCCGACAACGTCCTCAGGGCGCGCCTCGGCTACCAAGGGACGCGGCTGGTCTTCAGCACCGAACAGGACGACTATTGGTGGTGGCTGATGGTCAATGGCGATGTCAACACGGCGCGCCTGCTGCTCACGGTGATGGACGACCCGGCATGGAAGGATGACATTGCCAAGCTCGCCAACGGCTTCATCGGCCGGCAGCAGAACGGCGCCTGGCACACCACCACGGCCAACCTGTGGGGCGGCCTGGCGCTCGAGAAATTCTCGAAGCAATTCGAAAGCACGCCTGTCACAGGCATCACGGCCGCCAGCCTCGGCGCTGCCAAGGCACAGGTGGACTGGAGCAAGGTCGAACGCGTCAAGCCTGGCGATGTCGGCGGCGCGCCCAACCAGACCACGGCATTCGGCGCACCGGCGTCGCCGGGGAACCTGCGCAACAACAGCATGTTCCTGCCATGGCCCACATCGCCTGCTTCGCCTGCAGCCCACGACACGCTGCTCGTGACGCAGAGCGGCACCGGCAAGCCGTGGTTGACGGCGCAGTCGATCGCCGCCGTCGAACTCAAGGCGCCATTCGCGGCGGGCTATGCGATCAAGAAGGCCGTCACCCCCGTCGAGCAGGCAGTGCCCGGCATCTACACGCGCGGCGACGTGTTGCGCGTGAGCCTCGAAGTCAATGCAAGCGCTGACATGACGTGGGTGGCGATCACCGATCCGATCCCCGGCGGCGCGACGATCCTCGGCGGCGGTCTGGGGCGCGATTCACAGATCGCGACGCAGGGCGAGAAGCGCTCCGGCCGCGGCTGGCCCGCCTTCGAGGAACGCAGCTTCGAGGCCTTCCGCAGCTACTACGAATACCTGCCCAAGGGCGTCGTGAAGATGGAATACACCGTGCGGCTGAACAATGTCGGCGACTTCGCGCTGCCGCCCAGCCGCGTCGAGGCGCTCTATGCGCCGGAGATGTTCGGCGAGGCGCCGAATGCGCGGGTGAAGGTGGAGGCGGCGAAGTAGCGGCGCACGTCACGAACACCGCCGGCTTGAGCTTCTGCCCGATCTTGAGCAAACTGCGCGCTGCCCTCAAGGAGTGATGACGATGTGCAGAAGCATCAAGACCCTGTTCAACTTCGAGCCGCCCGCGACGGAAGAGGAGATGCGCGCCGCATCGCTTCAGTTCGTCCGCAAGCTGAGCGGGTTCAACCATCCATCGAAGGCCAACGAAGCGGCCTTCGATCGCGCGGTCGAAGACGTCACGGCCGCGGCGCGCGCGCTCATCACGTCGCTGGTGACGACCGCCGATCCGCGCGACCGCGAGATCGAAGCGGCGCGCGCCCGCGCCCGCACGGCTGCGCGCTTCGGCGCAGGCCAGTAGAGAGAAAGAAAGGACCCCGATGCCTTCCGTGACCTCCATGCCCTCCCCTGAGCAAATCCAGAAGATTCTCGATCCCCTCTTCCCCGGCCTGATGGGCGTCCGCGTCGTGACGCTGGAGCCCGAGCGCGTCGTCGCCGAGCTTGAAGTGCGATCGGACCTCTGCACGGCCGGCGGCATCCTGCATGGCGGCGCGTACATGGCCTTTGCCGACACCCTGGGCGCCGTGGGCACCATCGTCAATCTGGCGCAAGGCAAGCGCACCACGACGACGGACTCCAGCACCAAGTTCATCGGCGGCGCGAAGGTGAACACGACCGTGGTCGGCGAATCCGTCGCGCTTCATCGCGGGCGCACCACCATGGTCTGGCAAACGACGATCCGATCGCAGGAAGGCAAGCTCTGCGCGGTCGTGACGCAGACTCAACTTGTGCTGGACGCCTAGGGCCTGTTAACACATGAATCACCCTCGCGTGAGGCCCCAGAGAGGGCCCAATCTAGGCGCCAAGCGGAACTGGGGTGCGCCCCCAGTGAGCATTGGCAACGACGAGTGGGTCCTCTCTGGGGCCTCACCCGAAGGGCCGGGGCGGCAAGGGGCGCAGGGCGTCGTTGCGGKCCTTGCCCGGGGGATCACCCCGGGCTGCGGCCCGCGCCTAGCCCTGCACCCCTTGCCGCCCCGGCGCGAGGGTGATTCATGTGTTAACAGGCTCTAGCCGCCCGTGCGCACCCACTCGGAAATACCTCCATGTCCATTGAACTCTGGCTCACTTTCGTTGCCGCATCGGCGGTGCTGCTGATCATCCCGGGGCCGACCATTCTCACGGTCATCAGCTATTCCGTGGCGCACGGCCGGCGCGCCAACGTGCCGCTGGTGGCGGCGGTGACGCTGGGTGATTCGACCGCACTGGTGGTCTCGCTGCTCGGCCTGGGCGCATTGCTCGCCACCTCGGCGTTCTGGTTCATGGTGATCAAATGGGTGGGCGGCCTGTACCTGCTCTTTCTGGGTATCAAGCTGTTGCGCGCCGGGATCTCGCCGGCCGAACTCGCGGCGCCCGCTGCGCCGGGTTCACGCTGGAGGCTGTTCGGCAACACCTATCTGGTCACGGCCCTGAACCCGAAGGGCATCGTGTTCTTCGTGGCATTCCTGCCGCAGTTCATCAATCCGCGCGCCGATGTGACGCAGCAGCTCTGGCTCCTGGCGATCACCTTCGTGGCGATGGCGACGCTGAATGCCACGCTGTACGCGGTGTTCGCAGGCTCCGCGCGCAGGCTGCTGGCCTCGCCTCGGGCCCAGAGGCGCTTCAACCTCGCGGGCGGTTCGCTGCTCTCGGTCGCGGGGATCTGGGCGCTCCTTGCGCGGCGTCCCGGCTGAAAAGGGGCGCGCGCGATCGGCGCCGTCACGCACGGGTGGTCATGCAAATGCGGCCCGGATGGTCAACCATGGGCACGCGTCTTGCTGGTCGGATGACGTCGCGCGGTCTTGTTCCCGCGCACGCCTCGACCTGGAGACTGCATGAACGCGCGCTACCTCGGCCTCTTGCCCACGCACGGCCGGTTCGACTACACCCCCATCACCCGGCGGACCGACCATGCATGGCCGAACGGCGCGCGCCTGGCGGTCTACATCGGGTTCAATCTCGAGCATTTCGCCTTCGGCGAAGGCCTGGGCGCCTGCATCGGGCCGACGGCGCCGCATCCCGACGTGTTGAACTTCTCGTGGCGCGAATACGGCAATCGCGTGGGCGCGTGGCGGTGCCTCGAACTGTTCGACAGCCTGGGGCTGGTCTCCAGCACGCTCCTCAACACTGCGCTCTATGACCATTGCCCCGAGTTGGTTGCGGCCTCGGTCGCACGAGGGGACGAACTCATCGGCCACGGGCACAGCAACGCCGAGCGGCAGGCGGACATGGACGAGGCCGGCGAAGCCGCGCTGCTTGCGCACTGCCGCGCCCGCATGCGGGCACACAGCGGCACGGCACCCGATGGATGGCTTTCGCCCTGGATCTCGGAAAGCCATCGCACGTCCGACCTGCTCGCTGAGGCGGGCTACAGCTACACGCTCAACTGGTGCCACGACGATCAGCCTGTGCGCATGCGTACGCGCAGCGGACGCTCGCTGTGGTCGGTACCGTACCCGCAGGAGCTCAACGACATCCCGATGATCGTCGCGCGCCAGATGGACGCCAAGGACTTCGCCCGGATGATCATCGACAACGCCGACGAGATGCTCGACCAGTCTCGCCGGCAGCCGCTGGTGATGGGCGTCGCGCTGCATCCCTACATCGTCGGTCAGCCCTACCGTCTGCGGCACCTGCGCCGCGCGCTCTCGCATCTCGCTCGCATGCGCGATCGCGGCGAAGTCTGGTTCACCACGCCGGGCGCCATCTGCAAGCACATGGAATCGATCGCGCCCGTCGAGGCTGTGGCAAGCTAGCAAGCCGGTCGCCATGCGCGGCCGCCCTTGCTCATGCCACGCCGACTGTCGACCTTCCTCTTTCTGCTGCCGACCCTGACCGCAGTGCTCGCCGCGCCCGCGTGGGCGCTCGCCACCTTCGACGAAGTTCGGCGCGATTTCCGTCCTTCCGACACGATGGTGCTGGATCGCGACGGCGAGCTGCTGCAGCGCGTGCGCACCGACTCGACTGTTCGACGCGGCCAGTGGATCGAGCTCGCCGACATCTCGCCGGCCCTGCGCACGGCGATGGTGTTGAGCGAAGACAGGCGCTTCTACGAACACAGCGGCGTCGACTGGCGCGCCGTGTCCTCTGCGGCCTGGGGCAACCTGTGGAACACGCGCACGCGCGGCGCCTCGACGATCACGATGCAGCTCGCAGGTCTGCTCGACGACGACCTGCGGCGCAGCGGCAGCGGACGGAGCCTGACGCAGAAGCTCGGGCAGACGGTTGCCGCACAGCGGCTGGAGCATGGCTGGCGCAAAGACCAGATCCTGGAGGCGTACCTCAATATCGTGCCGTTCCGCGGAGAGATCGTCGGCATCGACGCACTCGCGCGCACCCTCTTCGGCAAGGCGCCGCACGGGCTCGACGCGCGCGAAGCGGCTGTCGCGGCGGCTCTGGTTCGCGCGCCCAATGCCAAGCCGACGGCGGTGGCGCAGCGCGCCTGCGAACTGATGCGGTCAATGGAGCCTGGGAGCAGGCCCGACTGCGATTCGATCGACATGCTCACCAGCGCGGCATTGCAGCGGCGGAGCTTCGATGCCAGCGAAGGTATCGCGCCGCATCTTGCGCGGCGGGTCGTTGCCTCTCGCGGCGACAACGGACCGGAGAGCATCCGCACCACCTTGCGCGCACCGCTGCAACGCGTCGCGCTCGGCAGCCTGCAGCGGCATCTGCGCGAGCTGCGCGGCCGCAACGTGGAAGACGGCGCCGTGATCGTGCTCGACAACGCATCCGGCGAAGTGCTCGCCTGGGTCGGCTCGTCGGGTGGTTTGAGCCGTGCATCGGAGGTCGATGGCGTGCTTGCGCAACGGCAACCGGGCTCCACGCTCAAGCCCTTCCTGTATGCCGAAGCCATCGCCGAGCAGCGACTGACGGCGGCTTCGCTGCTGGACGACTCATCGGCGCAGATCGCCACGGCGAGCGGCCTCTACATCCCGCAGAACTACGACCACCAGTTCAAGGGCTATGTGTCGGTGCGTACCGCGCTTGCCGCTTCGCTCAATGTGCCGGCGGTTCGCACGCTGATGATGGTCTCGCCCGAGGCTTTCGCGCGCCAGTTGCGATCGGCCGGCATGGCGCTCGCGCAGGGCGGTGACTACTACGGGTACAGCCTCGCGCTCGGCAGCGCGGAAGTCTCGCTGCTGGGGCTGGCCAATGGCTACCGGACCCTGGCCAACGGAGGCCGGTTCGGCGAGACGCTGTATCTGCCGGCACGGCCGTCGATCGCGCCGAACGCCGGCAAGACAGCGAGCAATGCGCCCGCCATCGATCCCCGCGCCGCGTTCATCGTGGGCGACATCCTGAGCGATGCCAATGCACGCGCACGCACCTTCGGGCTCGACAGCGTGCTCGGCACCCGCTTCTGGACGGCGGTGAAGACCGGCACCAGCAAGGACATGCGCGACAACTGGGCCATCGGCTGGTCGCAGCGCTACACGGTCGGCGTGTGGGTGGGCAACGCCGGCGGCGCACCGATGTGGGATGTGAGCGGCACCAGCGGCGCTGCGCCGGTGTGGGCCGAGGTGATGGGGTTCCTGCACCGCAACGAACCCAGCCGCGCGCCATCTCCACCGCCCGGGCTGGTGCAGGCTCGCGTGCGTTTCGGCGACGAACTCGAGGCGGCGCGCAGCGAATGGTTCATCGCAGGCACCGAACAACCGATGTTCTCGCTGGCGCCGGATGTATCCGTGGCCGAGAGCGCGCCGCGCATCACATCGCCGTCGAACGGAACCATCATCGCGCTCGATCCCGACATTCCGCCCGATCGCCAGCGCGTGCGTTTCGAGGCGGAAGGCCGCGGCGTGCAATGGCGCATCGACGGCAAGCCTTTCGTGCGCGGCAGCAACGCACTCTGGCTGCCCTGGCCGGGCCGGCATGTGGTGGAACTGCTCGATGCGCAAGGTCGCGTGGTCGACCAGGTCAGGCTCGAAGTGCGCGGCGCCGGGGTCGTCGCCAATGCAAAGCGCTGATCCAACGCCAGGGTGCTCATAGGCGCATTCGTCCGACACCTGTCAGCGCGCACCGATAGCCACGTACCGCCAAACGACGGACAGAATCGGCGCACGCCAGCCCACGACCGAGAGCGTCGAAGGCCGCTGGAGCCAGGCATCGGTGTGGCCTATCACTGTTTCCACAGTCCACACAAATGGGGCGAAAAATGTTGATCAGGATGAGAACCGTGCCGCAGGCCCAGGACCCGCGAATCGTCATCGCATGGATCCGCGCATGCATCTGGGCAAGCGTCGAAGGCTGGCCCTTCTGCCGGCTGAAGTAGGTCCGGAGCGAAGCCTCAAGTGCGCTCAGGTGGCGCGCTCAGGTGCGGCTCGACTCTCTTGTGCGCCGCGCTTCGTAGGTCTTGAGGTGCGCATAGGCGACGCGCAGCAACGACAACTGCTTGCCATCGCCGCCGCGTCGCATCAGGTCACCCACGATGTGATCCGCCTCGATGGGCGCTCCGCGCTCGATGTCCTTGAACATCGATGCGGTCATCAGGGAATCCGGCGCCGTGACGATGGCACGGGCACGCTCCAGAGCCACAGGGCGCAACGTGAATCCATTGCGGGCGGCGATGGCGGCGCATTCGTCCACCATGCCAACGGCGAGGTCCACGGCCCCACCCCGCACGATGTCGCCGACCGCACCCCGCATGAGACAAGTCATGCTGGCGGCCGAGGCAATGAGCACCCATTTCTCCCACATGTCCTGCAGGATGCTGTCGGAAGCGTGGCCGTCGAAGCGAGCCTTGCCGAAGGCCGCTTCCAGGGCCTGAACGCGCGCGGAGCGCGTACCGTCCAGTTCACCGTAGGTCAGGCCATGCACGTCGCTGAGATGCAGAACGGTGCCTTCGTCATCGAGCACCGCCGAGATCATGCAGAGGCCGCCAAGCACGCGCTCCTTGCCGAAGCGCTGCGCCAGGTCGTCCAGGTGACGCATTCCATTGAGCACCGGGAGGATCGCGGTGTTCGGCCCGACAGCCGGCGCGAATGAATCCATCGTCTCGGCCAGGTCATAGGCCTTGCAGCCGACGATCACCACGTCGTAAGGACCACCGATGGCGTCTGCCTGCACGGAGGGCGGCGACGGCAGAGTGAAATCGCCGTGCGGACTCTTGATCACGAGGCCGGTCTTCGCGAGCTGTGCCGCTCGCCGAGGACGCAGCAGGAAGGTTACGTCTTCTCCAGCCTGCAACAACCTGCCACCGAAATACCCGCCCAGCGCACCCGCGCCCACAACCAAGAAACGCATCGGATTTCCCCGCTCAGAAGATGAAAGAGCGGATTCTGCGCTGCTGGCGCGCGTCTTGCCGGCGCAGTGCTACTTGACGACCATGAGCGTGAACGGCCACACGTACGCCTGCAGCGTCACGAGGACGCCGACAAGGGACGCCAGCGCGATCGAGTGGAAGAACACGTAGCGGAGGATGTCGCCTTCGTGGTTGAACCAGCGGGTCGCAGTCGATGCGACCACGATGGATTGCGCGTCGATCATCTTGCCCATCACGCCGCCCGCACTGTTGGCCGCGCCCATGAGGTTGGGCGACAACCCAAGCTGGTCTGCCGCCACCTTCTGCATGCCGCCGAAGAGCACATTGGACGCGGTGTCCGAGCCCGTCAGCGCCACGCCCAGCCAACCCATCAAGGTGCCGAAGAAGGGGTACAGCACGCCGGTGTTGGCGAAGGCCAGGCCGAGCGTGCTGTCGAGCCCCGAATACCGCGTGAGCGTGCCCAGCGCGAGCATCAGCGCGATCGTGAGCAACGAGAACTTCACGAGGTTGAGCGTACGGCCGTACGCAACGACCAACTGGCCGACGCTGTACTTCGCGACCAGGCCGCCGACGATGGCAGACAGGAGGATGCCCGTGCCCGTCGCCGACAGCAGCGTGAACGCATACACCGCGCCCTCCTTGGTCGGCTGCGGCACCACGGGCGGCACCTTCTCGACCAGGTTGTGCAGCCCTGCGATCGGGAAGTTGGGCGCAAACAGGCCATTGAGCCACGCCTTGACCGGCGGCAGGCCCCAGAGGAACACGAACACCGTCATGATCGCCCAGGGCGTCCAGGCGCGCACCAGTTCGGCGGTCGAATGGCGGGTTCGTGTCGTCGTCGTTGCTGCCGGCGCGCCACTGTCGTCCTCATGTCCCTTGAGCGATACCGAGCGCCAGATGGTTGCGGGCCGCCACACGCGCAGAAAAAGGACCAGCGACACCATCGAGACAATGGCCGCGATGATGTCCACCAGTTCGGGGCCGACGAAATTCGACACCAGGAATTGCGGCACCGCAAACGACACGCCGGTGACCAGGATCGCCGGCCAGATTTCCATCATCGCCTTGCGGCCGGCGAAAGCCCAGATCAGCCAGAAAGGCACCAGCAGCGAGAAGAATGGCAACTGCCGACCGATCATCGCCGTGACCGCCATCAGGTCGTAGCCATGCACCTTGGCCAGCGTGATGACCGGGGTACCCAGCGCGCCGAAGGCGACCGGCGCGGTGTTGGCGATCAGCGAAAGGCCCGAGGCCGCAAGCGGCGAGAAGCCCAGGCCGATCAGGATCGCGGCGGTCACCGCCACCGGCGTTCCAAATCCCGCCGCACCCTCGAAGAAGGCGCCGAACGAAAACGCGATCAGCAGCAACTGCAGGCGCCGATCCTCGGTGACGTCGGAGAGCGAATCCTGAAGCACCTTGAAGCTGCCGTTCTGCTCGGCGAGCTGTTGCAGATAGATGATGTTCAGCACGATCCAGCCAATGGGCAGAAGGCCGGTGATGCCACCCAGGAACGCCGCGCGGCCCGCCAGTCCGGCCGGCATTCCGAAGGCGAAGACGGCGATCAGCAGCGCACTCAGCAGGCCCAGCCCCGCAGCGAAATGCGCCTTGACGTGAAGGAGACCGAGGCAAACGAGCATCACGACGACGGGGATGGCCGCCAGTGCCGTCGAAACCACCATGCTGCCGAACGGGTTGTACACCTGCTGCCATGTCATGGAGCCCACCTTTTCTTGTCGAAATTTGGTCGGAGGAGGCCCTGCGGATAATAGGCACTGGACAACGAACAGACAACCTAGGAGCCCATTCCCGTGCCAGACCTCTCCAAGATCACGAACATCGAAGACCTGCGAGTCATCGCCAAGCGCCGCGTGCCACGCATGTTCTACGACTACGCCGACTCCGGAGCCTGGACCGAAGGCACCTATCGCGCCAATGAAGACGACTTCCAGAAGATCAAGCTGCGCCAGCGCGTCGCAGTCAACATGGAAGGCCGCTCGACCCGCAGCACCATGATCGGCGAGGAGGTCGCGATGCCCGTGGCCATCGCGCCGACCGGCATGGCAGGCATGCAGCACGCCGACGGAGAGATCCTCGGCGCGCGCGCGGCCAAGGCCTTCGGCATTCCGTTCACGCTGTCGACGATGAGCATCTGCTCGCTCGAGGACATTGCCGAGGCCACCGATCGCCATCCGTTCTGGTTCCAGCTGTACGTCATGCGGGACCGGAAATTCATCGAACGACTCATCGAGCGCGCCCGCGCGGCCAATGTGTCGGCGCTTCAGTTGACGCTCGACCTGCAGATCCTCGGCCAACGGCACAAGGACATCAAGAACGGCCTGACCGCGCCGCCCAAGCCCACGCTGAAGAACCTCATGAACCTCGCGACCAAGCCGCACTGGTGCATGGGCATGCTGGGGACCAAGCGCCGCACCTTCCGCAACATCGCAGGCCACGCCGAGAGCGTGAAGGACCTGTCGTCGCTGTCGTCCTGGACGGCAGAGCAGTTCGACCCCACGCTCAGTTGGGCTGACGTCGAATGGATCAAGAAGATCTGGGGCGGCAAGCTCATCCTCAAGGGCATCATGGACGTCGAGGATGCGCGCCTCGCCGCATCCAGCGGCGCGGATGCGCTGATCGTCTCCAACCACGGCGGCCGCCAGCTCGACGGCGCCCCTTCGTCCATCGCGGCTCTCCCGGCCATCGCCGAAGCGGTGGGCACCGAAATCGAAGTCTGGATGGATGGCGGCATCCGAAGCGGCCAGGACGTGCTCAAGGCCCGCGCGCTCGGCGCCCGCGGCACGCTGATTGGTCGCAGCTTCCTTTACGCGCTGGGTGCGTACGGCGAAGCGGGTGTCACGCGTGCATTGCAGATCATCCAGCGCGAACTGGACCTGACCATGGCCTTTTGCGGCCGCACGCAGATTGACGAGGTCAACTCCAGCATCCTGCTGCCCGGGACGTTCTGAGGAGCTCGCGGCGCCGGCTGACAGCGCGCGCCTCTCGGGTGCGGCAATATGTCGACCGCCGCAAATAGCAATCAGAGAGGCGCGATTTCCCCATGAGCACAGTCACATCCACCGCGGGGGCCACGCCCTTCGATCCTTCGACATCCCACCGGCCCTACACCAGCGAAGAAAAGCGCCACCGCATCTTCGCGATCATGGCGGCCTCCTCGGGCAACCTGGTCGAGTGGTTCGACTTCTACGTCTACGCCTTCAGTGCGCTCTATTTCGCGCCCTCGTTCTTTCCCAAGGCCGACCCGACGGCGCAATTGCTCAACACGGCTGGCGTGTTCGCTGCCGGTTTCCTGATGCGCCCCATCGGCGGCTGGCTCTTCGGCCGCGTGGCTGACAAGTACGGCCGCAGGACATCGATGCTGATCTCGGTGACGATGATGTGCGCCGGATCGCTGGCGATCGCGTGCCTGCCCACGTACGCGGCCATCGGCGCGTGGGCGCCCTTCCTGTTGCTGGTCTGCCGGCTGTTCCAGGGCCTTTCGGTGGGTGGCGAGTACGGCACCACGGCGACCTACATGAGCGAGGTCGCATTGCGCGGCCAGCGCGGCTTCTTCTCGTCGTTCCAGTACGTCACGCTGATCGGCGGCCAGTTGCTTGCCGTGCTGGTGATCGTCGTCCTCGAACAGCTGCTGACCGAGGCCGAACTCAAGGCCTGGGGCTGGCGCATTCCATTCGTGATCGGCGCCATCGCGGCAGTGGTCGCCCTATTCCTGCGCCGCACGCTGCAGGAGACACAGACCGCCGAAGTTCGCGCCAACAAGGAAGCCGGCAGCCTCGCCGGGCTGTTCCGCAACCACAAGGCTGCCTTCTTCACGGTGCTGGGCTACACGGCGGGCGGCTCGCTGATCTTCTACACCTTCACGACCTACATGCAGAAGTACCTGGTCAACACGGTCGGCATGCCGATCAAGACCACCAGTTACATCATGACGGTCGCGCTCTTCGTCTACATGTGCATGCAACCGGTGTTCGGCGCGTTGTCGGATCGCATCGGCCGTCGCACGAACATGCTGCTGTTCGGCGGCCTCGGGGCGCTCGCCACGGTGCCCATTCTCACCGCGCTGCAGAGCGTGACGAGTCCGGTCGCGGCCTTCCTGCTCATCATCCTGGCACTGGCGATCGTGAGCTTCTACACCTCCATCAGCGGCATCGTGAAGGCGGAGATGTTCCCGCCCGAGGTCCGTGCGCTCGGCGTCGGGCTTGCCTATGCGGTGGCCAATGCGCTCTTCGGCGGCTCGGCGGAATATGTGGCCCTGGGCCTCAAGTCCATCGGCCACGAGACGGCGTTCTATTGGTATGTGACCGCGATGATGGTGCTTGCCTTCGTCGTGAGCTGGCGGCTGCCGCGCCAGGCCAGCTACCTGCAGCACGATCACTGACGACGGGCTGCGTTCACCGGACATCCTGCTTGTCGACCAGCGCGTGCCGGATCGCGAAGGCCGCGGCCTCGGTCCGGTTCGCCGATTGTGTCTTGCTCAGGATGCTGCTCACATGGTTGGCGACCGTGTTGGGGCTGACGAACAGTTCCCGCGCGATCTGCCGATTCCCCTTTCCGGCCGCCACGAGGCGCAGCACCTGAGCCTCTCGACTGCTCAGCCCGGCCGGGTAGCGCGGCGCCGTCGTCGTGGCGATCCTCGTGCGGCAGACTTCGACACGGACCGCCAGAGCGCGCATGTCGAGTGCCGCGGCCTCTGCCGCGGCCTCATCGAGCACGCTCAGTGCGGCTTCGCGATCGCCTGACGCATCCCTCGCCAGCAGCACCCGCGCGTAACCCAGGCACGCATGCGCGAAGGCGGGCCGCGCCTGCTGGGCGCGATTCATCGACACGGCCGCCTTGAAGTGCGCCTCCGCCTCGCCCCATTGCCGCATGGCGGCCGACAGCAGCCCCAGGAAGGCGTCTGCCGCGCCAAAGCAGGCGATGGACGTGCCAACGAAAAGATTTCGGCCGCGACAGGGCTCGAGCAGACGGTAGAGCACCGCCGCACGCGCGGCGTCACCCAGGGCCGCGCACACCTGCGCCAGGTAGGCCAGGCTCGCCAACCAGATGCCGTCGCGCGGCAACGATTGAAAGCCGCCCGCCGCCAGGATTTCGAATTCGGAGCGCGCGTCGTCGAGCTGGTCCAGCTCGACGTAGATCAGCGCCAGGCCGGGTCGCCACAGGTTCGTCTGTGCGTTGTGATGCACGAAGTGCCGCACCAGGGGGGCCACTTCCTGCAGACGGCCCTGCTCGCGGCGCAAGGTGAACATCTGCACTCCGTAGACGCCTGCGGCATCCAGGCCCGGCATGCGATTGCCGATTTCAAAGGTGCGCCGTGCCAGTCGCTCCGCATCTTCGAAGCGTCCTTCGAAAAGCGCGTGCATGGCACGCGACGATGAGGCGACGTATCGGAAGAAAGGCTGCCTGAGTTCATCGCTGCCGCGCTCGTAGCGCTCCAACTGCTCCCGCCAGGTGGCCATGTCGCCAAGTTCGAAGGTGTCGAACATGCGCCACGCCAATGCGGAGAACATGAGGAAGCGGTCGCCCTGCTTCATGGCGATCTCCATCGCCTCGTCGGCATTGGCCACTCGCTCTCCGATGCGATCGTGGTGCCATCGGGCGGACAGCGTTGCGAGCAGCGTGATCGCGAGCGTCGACGGGTCGCCAGCCTCTCGGGCGACGCTCACGGCCTCCGCGTGCACTCTCGTCGCCTGGACTTCCTCGCCGCTGAAGATGAGCGCCCGGGCGAGCGAACTCAGCAACTGCGCCTTCAGTGCGCGATCGTCCGCGCCCAGGGCATTGAGCGCGTCGCGCAGAAGCCGCGCCGCCGCAATGCCGGGCAAGCCAGGGCACCAGCTTGCCATTTCGAAGCCGATGGCGGCCCGGGCAAGCTCGTGGGCGGCGTCGAGTGGCATGCTTGTTCGTGCCGCCTGTTCGAAGACTTCACGCGCCTGCAGGTATTCGCCGGCGCGGGTATGGGCCTCGCCGAGTGCATTGAGGGTGCGGCAGCGCGCCAGCCCGTCGCTGCCTCGGGCGACATCCATCGCCTGGAGCGCCAGGCGGTAATAGCGTGCCGCCTCTTCGTGAGCCAGCAAGGCATCAGAGCTCTCCGCGGCCTTCTGGGCGTAGTGAATCGCACGCGCTGCATCGCCGCCCGGCAGCGCGGCCCAGTAGTGGTAGGCGAGCGCAGGGAGTTGATTCGCCGTGGCATCGCCATGGATCTGCTCGATCGCGCGCCCGACCTTGAGATGCAGCCGGCTGCGGCGCGGCGGCGGGATCTCGTCATACAGCGTCTCCCGAAACAGCGCGTGCCCGAAGTGATAGCGACCGGGTTCGTCGAGGGCCTCGATCACACGCGACTGCAGCGCCTCTTCCAGTGCACCGATGCATGCGTCCTCCTCCACGTCATCAATGGTACGGACCAGAAGACCGACGTCGAAAGTGCGGCCGATCACCGATGCGCAGGCAAGCACCTGATTGGTGAGGGGCGACAGGCGATTCAGCCGCTGGCCGATCACTTCGCGGACCCCTTCGGGAATGCGGCGCGGCCCGTTGACGGCCAGCATCGAGGCCGCGGCTCGCGGTCCGTCGGCGAGCACCTGCTCCTGAATCAGCAGGCGGGTCATCTCCGAGATGAAGAGCGGATTGCCCTCGGTCTGGCGATGCACGGCTTCGGCAAGTGCGAGCGGCACCGTGGCGCCGCCGGCAGCCAGCGTCATCATGCGAATCGTCTCGTCGTGGCCCAGGCCGGTCAGGCGCAAGCGCTCGAAGCCCTGGTGCCTGGCCAGTTCACCCAGCGTGCTCGACAGGGGATGCTGGCGCGACAGTTCGATGTCGCGGTAAGTGATGAGGACGAGAATCCGGCAGGACAACAGATCAGGGGCGATGAATTCGAGCAGACGCAGCGACGAAGCATCGGCCCAATGCAGGTTGTCCAGCACGAGCAGCAACGGCTGTTCCGCGGCGGCGCGTTTCCAGAACCCGGTCATCGCGTCGAAGAGACGGAATCGGGCCTGCGCCGGGTCGAACATGGGCAGCGTCTGCGCGCCCGCGGCTGGGTTTTGCTTCAGGTCGGGCAGGATCTCCCCCAGCGGCGACGCGGCGTGCACCAGGATGCGCCGCGCAGTCTCGTCGTCGTGCGTCTCGATCCAGCCGCGGAGAAGTTGCAGCCAGGGCCAGTACGGCGGCGCGCCGGGTTCCTCGTTGCAGCGGCCCCAGAGCACCTGCATGCCGCGCGCCGTGGCCCGCTGGGCCAGGATCTGCGCGGTATGCGACTTGCCGATGCCGGGTTCGCCCGCCAGCGCCGCAGTGCCGCCGGTGCCGGCCAGAGCGCGTGTCAATCCGCTTTCGAGCGCGACGAGTTCGCGCTCGCGGCCGACGAATCGGTCGGTCGGCAGACGCGCAGTGTCGTCAGCTTCAATCGTCGCGGGAGGTGTGCGCTGCAACGGCGCACCACAGCCGTCGCAGAAGGTCGCATCCGATCGGGCATCGCGACCGCAGCGGGCGCATTGCACGGCGCGACCGCTAGACGATGGCTTCCGGACGAATCTGGCTGACCTCGATCACCACGTCCGCGGGAACCTGGGCGATGCGCGCCGCCTTGTAGATCTCCTCAGCGCTCGGTGCCTCGTAGAGGCAGTACGTCTTCTTGCGGTCCGCGGAAAGGAATGAGAACAGCCAGTTCACGCCGACGTCCGCGTTGATGCGCTGGATGACCGCGACGTCCGCCGCAGCAAGCTCCAACTCCTCCGCGAACTGTCGCTCGATCAGGAACAGTGGCATACGACCTCCTTACCCGGCAGGCCACGATCGGCCCGAGTCGGAATTGGGCGACAAATCCACCGCACGGTCAACGCAACGACCGGCATAGTCAATCCTGACCATTCGACCTGTCTCGAACGCATTCTCAAAATGATCAAACCGGCGGATCGTCAAACCGTCGGTGGCTTCCTAGACTTCGCTCACCTACAAAAGGAGTGACTCATGCTCGACGAAGCCAATCTGGAGGCCTTCAAGGGCCAACTGCGCGGGACCCTCATCCAGCCGGGAGACGCCGCCTACGATGAAGCGCGCAAGGTCTACAACGCGATGATCGACAAACGGCCGCGGCTGATCGCGCGCGTCGCCGACGTTGCCGATGTGATCGGATCCGTCAATTTTGCGCGCGAGAACAAGTTGCTCCTGGCCGTGCGCGGCGGCGGGCACAACGGCGGCGGCCTGGGCATGTGCGACGACGGGTTCGTGATCGATCTTTCGGGGCTGCGCGGCATCCGGGTCGATCCGAAGGCCCACACCGTGCGCGCGGAAGGCGGCTGCACCTGGGGCGACATCGATCATGCGACGCACGCCTTCGGCATGGCGACGCCAGCCGGCATCATTTCCACCACCGGCATCGGCGGCCTGACGCTGGGCGGCGGCATCGGGCACCTGTCTCGTCGCTTCGGCCTGACGATCGACAACCTCCTGAGCGTGGATGTCGTGCTCGCAGACGGAAGCTACGTGACCGCCAGCGCCAAGGAGAACGAAGACCTCTTCTGGGCCGTCCGCGGTGGCGGCGGCAACTTCGGCGTGGTGACCTCGTTCGAATACCGCCTCCATCCGCTCAGCACTGTCGTGGCAGGGCCCACGCTCTGGCCGCTGGAACGCTCCGCGGAAATCCTCGCCTGGTATCGCGACTTCATCGGCAAGGCGCCCACGGAACTGAACGGCTTCTTTGCTTTCCTGACCGTGCCGCCGGGGCCGCCATTTCCCGAAGAACTGCACCTGAAGAAGATGTGCGGCGTGGTCTGGTGCTACGCAGGTGACCCGGCCCGTGCCGAAGAAGCGCTGGCACCGGTGCGAGCCATGAATCCGGCGCTGTACGGCGTCGGGCCCATGCCCTACCCGATGCTGCAGAGCGCCTTCGACGGGCTGTATCCACCAGGCCATCAGTGGTATTGGCGCGCTGACTTCGTGAACGAGCTTTCGGACGAAGCGATCGCACAGCACGTGAAGCACGGCGCGCTCATGCCGACGATGCAATCGTCGATGCACTTGTACCCGATCGACGGCGCCGTTCAGCGCGTCGGGCGCAAGGACACACCCTTCAGCTACCGCGATGCGCGCTGGGCATCTGTGATCGTGGGAGTCGATCCCGACCCCGCCAACCGCGAAAGCATCACTGGCTGGTGCAAGAACTATTGGGATGCGCTGCATCCCCACTCGGCCGGCGGCGCGTACATCAACTTCATGATGGACGAAGGCGAGGATCGCGTGAAGGCGACCTACCGCGAGCACTACGACCGGCTGGCTACCGTCAAGAAGCAATACGACCCGGGCAACCTCTTCCGCGTGAACCAGAACATCCGCCCGGCGGCAAGCGCCTGAGGGCGCCTGAAGATCAGGGTTCGGCTTCCCAAAGCGTGGGATAGCGCCGCACGAAGCCGTCCTCGGTCACTTCAAGCATCGCCGCGTAGTCGAAGCGCGGCGCCGCGTACCAGTAGTCCGATTCGCCGCGCCGCTCGTAGCGCTGGCCGAGTTCGACCAGGCTTGCGCTTTCGAGATCGAGCCAGGCGGCCGGCGCATCGGAGGCCTCACCGGGCGCCAAGTGGAGCCGGCGCACATGCAGCAGATTGGTGGCGGGCGTGAATCCGAGATCGAGATCGATGCAATGGCCGAGTTCTGCCACCGGCGCGTCGTTGAGCTTCCAGGCACCATGGGCGTCGCGCACGATGGAAAGGTCGATCGCCTCGCTGCCCAGCCAGCCGCGCACCGTTCCCCACTGCGTGTGCCAGGCACGGTCGCATCGCACACGATAGTGCAGTTGGGCGTAGCGCCCGTCTTCGTGGCGGAACGCCGCCGCCCCGTCGATCTGCCAGTTGTCGCCATTGCGGTCAAGGCGGCAGACATCGTGCCCCGGAGAGCCGAGGCGGCGCCAGAGCATGGAAGCGACGGTCTGCATACGTCGGATGATGGCACCGGGTGCCTGCTCTGCGCAACCCTGCATTGGGCAGACGACAATGACGGCCGTGACGACAGCACCGATTCGCCGCATCGCGCACCTTGACATGGATGCCTTCTACGCATCGGTCGAGCTGCTGCGCTATCCGCAGCTCAAGGGCCTTCCGGTTGTGATCGGCGGCGGACGCCGCAGGGTCGACGAGGTCCTGCGCGACGTGCCGGAGGGCGGAACGCTGGCGGACATTCCGGTCACTTCCTTTCCGCTTCTCAAGGACTACGCTGGCCGCGGGGTGATCACCACGGCAACCTACCCGGCACGTCAGTTCGGCGTCGGCTCGGCGATGGGCCTCATGAAGGCTGCGAAACTGTGCCCACAGGCGATCATCCTGCCCGTGGATTTCGACGAATACCGCATGTATTCACGCAAGTTCAAGCAGGTCATCACCGAGATCGCGCCGGTGATGGAGGACCGGGGCGTCGATGAGGTCTACATCGATTTCACCGAGGTGGCGGGCGGGCAGCGAGAAGGTGGGCGGGTGCTGGCACGGCTGATCCAGAAGTCGATCTTCGATGCGACCGGTTTGACCTGCTCGATTGGCATCGCGCCCAACAAGCTGCTGGCCAAGATGGCGAGCGAATTCCACAAACCCAACGGCATTTCGGTGGTGTTCGAGAGCGACCTCCAGGGCAGCATCTGGCCGCTGCCCTGTCGGAAGGTCAATGGCATCGGCCCCAAGGCCGACGAAAAGCTGCAACGGCACGGCATCCGCACCATTGGCGAGCTTGCAGCACGTGATCGCGACTGGCTGATCACGAACTTCGGCAAGGCCACCGGCGCGTGGATGCATGAAGTCGCCTGGGGGCGTGACGACCGGCCGGTGGTCACCGAAAGCGAGCCGGTTTCGATGAGCCGCGAAACGACCTTCGACCGCGACCTTCAGGCCGTGCGAGACAGGTCCGAACTCGGCGCCATCTTCACGTACCTGTGCGAGAAGCTCGCCGAGGATCTGCAGCGCAAGGGTTACGTCGGCAAGACCATCGGCATCAAGCTGCGCTACGACGACTTCAAGATCGCGACCCGCGACCAGACGATCGACCACTTCACCGCGGACGCCAAGGCCATCCGGCACATCGCGGGACTCTGCCTCAAACGGGTGCCGCTGGAACGGCCGCTGCGTCTGCTGGGTGTACGTGTCGGTGCGCTGGCGAAGGCTGGTGAAGCCGACGCGATACCAGCAGCCCCACCCACGCCTGGGGGGCGGCGCGCTTCGTCCGACGACGCCGGCTCGGCGGCACGGACCGCCTCGCTCTTCTAGCGCTTGCGCAATTTCAGAGCGGGGGGACGCCGTTCTGCCATTGCGCCCAGTTTGAAACGATGTAGTCCACGACGCGACTGCCCACCAACTCGACGTTCTCGACTGCCTCGGCGAAGCCGCCGGCCGTTTCGCCCGGCGCAGGATCCAAGTGCTGTAGAGTGGTTTCGCGCGGATTGCCTTGATCGAAGTTGACTGCGCCGCGCAGACTCATCACGCGATCGGTGCCGTGACTGCGCTTGATCACGAGTGTGACCGCCGCCGCTTCCATCTCGGTGATGACGTAATCGTCCGCACCATAGAGCTTGGCGATGTACTGCGCCTGGTTCGACATGCCGGGACCGTGGAAGAAGGTGTCGCCGGTCATGTGGGTTCCGGTGCCGACGAAAGGTGCGCGGCGGGCGGCGGCCTGCGGGTAGCGCTGACGATAGGCTCGGGCGGCGTCCGAATCCTTCAACGGCGTGCCGGCGGACAGCTTCATGGCCCACGCCACGAGTTCGGGGTTCAGTTTGAACCGGCGATACTCCTCATAGCCCTTGCGCGGCATGAAAGTCGGTTCGCCGGCCTTGTTCTCTTCGGGCGCCCAGCGATGGCCGAGGTCATAGTCGACCAGCCAGGTGGCCCAGCTCACTTCTCCGATCGTGCCGCGCGACGGCGGCGTGCCTGCCACGCCCGAGATCACGTAGTAGGCCTTGGAGAAATCGAATTTCGGGTTCTGCAGGATTGCCTGCATCGAGGACGACGAGTTCACCTTGCCCATGCCGAGGACCGCGCCGCAGACGCCGTCGGCGTTGCAGTACACAGGCTGCAGCGCACCTGGAACGCTGATGGGCGTTGCGTTCATCCAGTAGCGTTCGTACCAGTGCTGGAATTCGCCGGCACGGTCTCCCGTGTTCTTGCCGATCTCGAACATCGAGGCGACGAACACCTTCACCTTGATGGGCTCGGCAACGTGAGGTTGCGACGTCGAGGCGCAACCCGCGGCGAATAGCGCCACGGAAAACAGCGCAAGCAGACGCGTACGAACAGACCGAACAGGGGACATGAAGCTTCTCCGAGTGAATGAGAGAAATGGAATTTCGACGGCAGACGGCGGCGCACCGACATCGTTCGCAGCGTCCTACAGCGGCAAGGGGGCCGTTCGGTGAGGCTGGAGCCCTCCGTGCTGCATTCGCTCGAGATTGTCGCAAACCTCATGCCTTCCAACGGATTTCGCCCCATTCCACTCGCCAATGGTCTGGTCTACATCAACCCGGCCATGCCCGGACTTCGGCGCTACAAGCGCGGCGACACATTCCGGTATCGGGATGCCAATGGCGCCTGGGTACGAGACCCTGATCAACTCGCCCGCATTCGGGGTCTCGCGATTCCTCCCGCCGACAAGGACGTCTGGATTTGGTCGCTCCAGAACGGTCATCTTCAAGCAACCGGCGTCGATGGACGCGAAGACGCCGATCTCACGCCGATGATGCGTGACCTCGGGCGGTTGCTCTTGCAGATGTGGAGTCAAACTGAGCAGATCATCGAAGAACTCAACGCCCGGATCGGGCATTTGGCCAGGGGCAGTGACCTGTGCCGGCGGTTGCAGACGATCCCTGGAGTCGGTGTACTTCTGGCAACGGCAATCGTCTCTGCCATTGGTAACGGCGCTCACTTCAGTCGAGCACGCGACCTGTCAGCCTGGGTGGGCATCGTGCCGCGGCAGTTCTCCACGGGCGGCAACACACGTTTGCTCGGAATCACCAAACGCGGCAACAGCTATCTCCGTCGGCTGTTCATCCAAGGCGCTCGCGCCTTGTGGGTCTGGAAGGACAAACATCCGGACGATCCACTGCAACGCTGCTGATCGAGGTTGGCCAGCGTCGGCACGCCCACGTGGCGATATGTGCGTTGGCCAACAAGCTAGCGCGTATCGCTTGGGCCGTCATGCGATCGGGTTGCGACTTCGAGTCGCACTATCGACGGCCACCGATGGCGGCAGCGACGAACTGACAAGATCTCGAAACTATCCGCAGCCCGCGCAGCACTGAGCATGGCGCAAACGACCATCCGTCGCCCCTGGCAACCCGTCTGGACCTCCGGCGCCTGAACGCCTTTGCACTAATTGGGACAGGAGCGCGCGGCTTCATCATGCAGGCCAAGGGTCTGACAGGCAGAGACCTCGACAGGCCGGATAGATAAACGCGAGTCGTTCTACGCCCACCAGTTGGGAGCTTGCGGTTTCGGGGCGGACCATAGAGAAGTCCATGCTCCACACCTCGTTGGGGTGCAACGGGCGGACGAGCGGCTGCCGCTCAGGCACAGGCAGCTTCTTGCGCCGGCGCTTGCGCACCATCAGACCTTCCTCGCGATAAAGCCGATAGGTGCGCTTGACGTTGATGGCCCAGCCATCAATGCGTAGCCTGCCGGCTGTGCAGCATTCGGTAGCCGTGGCGGCGATGCTGGCCCGCGAGTTCCTTCAGGCGCTCACGCAAGGCCTTGTTGCCGTCGTCGCGAGGTGCGTAGCGCAGCGTGCTGGCGCTCATGCCCACCAGCCTCAATGCCTGGCGTTCGCTCAGGCCCCGACCCTGGAACTGCCGCACGACCTCGCGTCGTGCCGACACGGCCACTATTTTCCCTTGAGCACCTCGCGCATCGCATCGATCTCCAGCATCGAGTTCGCCAGCAACCGTTTGAGCTTGCCGTTCTCGGCTTTCAGGGCTTTCAAACGCTGTGCGTCCGAGGCCTTCATTCCGCCGAACTTGGCCTTCCAAGCGTAGTGGCTCGGTTCACTAAAGCCGTGCTTCCTGCACAGCTCCTTGCCCGAACACGGATACAGTGCCCTCGGGGCGAAGATTGCCGAATGCACGCGGGATGTTCGCCTGTTACACGCGGCCGAAGCACGCTTGCTCACGTTTTTGGATCAATACCGTTCTGACGTGTGTTGCGCTTTGGTGTTTGGAAACGCAAAAAGCCCAGCCTGATAGGGCTGGGCTTTTTGGGGCTGTAAGAGCCTGACGATGACCTACTTTCACACGGGAACCCGCACTATCATCGGCGCTGAGGCGTTTCACTGT